>JABEUT010000173.1 GCA_013044305.1 Bacteroidia bacterium | reverse complement strand
TTTCTGGTCTTGGGTTCTCAGTTAGGTTTTTTACAATTTTTTGAACTTCATAGGATTTGGTAGGCAAAAACTCTTTTTGTGTCTTAGGAATATGTAAAAGCTTAAGTGCTTCATCAAAACCATTTTCAGTTAGCATCCATTCTTTCTTGTTTGTTAATAGAAATGTTGATGATGGTTTTGAAACAAATTTTTCTTTAGCTAATGAATCAGCAGCACGATAGAGTAAGCGATGCCAAAGAGGCGTTTTTACAATTCTATTTTCTTTATGATAAATTCTTTCTAATACAACGGTTTTTTGATTTTTATTCAAATTAAATTCATCTGCAATTTCATTTACAATTTCCTCTCCAGTTGCAAATTCCTTAATTACTCCATTATGTTTAAATAATGTAATAAGCAATGCTTGTTCAACCTCTTTGCGAGAAGGCATTGCAAATCTTTCAAGCATGCTTGATTCGTAACTCATTATGCTGCTAATTTGGTTGCGAAAGGGATAATAGATACAACCTTTTCCTTTATATTTAAAATAAATGTGCCCGTTGGTTTCAGTACACGCAAAAGCTGTTCAGAAATTGGGAGAAACCATTCAACATATTTGTCATGGGGTATTCCCCCGTAAGTATCTTTACGCTGGTCGGCATAAGGGGGCGATGTTACAATCAAGTCAATACAATTATCATTAAGCTTCCTTAATTCTTCCTTGCTATCGCCAAGATACAAGTCGGTATGCAATTCCATTTTTTCTTTCCTATTTGTAATGTTAGGCAGTTCCGTCATCTATCAGAAACAGGAACAGTTCTTTTGGGCCGTGGGCGCCTTTCACAAGGGTCTTTTCAATGTCGGCTGTCTGGCTCGGACCTGTAATTACCGTTACCTGCGAAGGGAATGCCTCACCGTACTTCTGCTGAATTAATTTATAGCCGTCGCCTATGTTATATACCAGCTGCGATGTGTAAGCCACCGTAATATGCACGTTGGAATACACAGGCAGGCGTCTGCCTGCATTCAGGCGGGAACTTACCATGATGCTGCCTGTACGGGCCACCAGGCACTCGCAGGTGGTAATTCCTATATCGGCCTTCAGTATTTCGCTTTGGGCCGAATTGTAAGCAATACCTCCCTGCTTCAGCAAATCCTGCAGCGGCGGGTTTAAACAATAAATATTGTCCCAATTCCTTTCCTCTATGATATGGGCGAGAGATTTTGTAAAATCTTCTTTTTTTTCGCAGAAGATAAAATTCCCCGTAAGTGCGCTAAAGTTCTTTGCAAACAGGATTTCGAGGGATTCGCCTTCGGGCGGAGCGGTATATATTTCGGCTTTGGAGTCGGCGGCGGAAAAGTCAGCCTCCGATTTGTGGATTAGCGCTTTTCGTATGGCTTTTAATACCTTTTCGCGGGAAGTACTTTCTTTCATTGCTTTTTACTTCATCAATCGCTATTCGTTAATTCCAATCACTTTTTTATCCGAACAGGGTAGGGCTTTCGTTCGGCGCATGTGGTTCGGAAGGTTTTTCAGCGGGTGGTGTTTCTTTTTTCTCCTGCTGGTTCTGACCATTACCGGCAAATGCCGGGGCATTGGCTTTTGCAACGCCGGTTTCACTTTTCTTCGATTCCGTCGAGCCGTTCACCCCCGCATTATTTACTGCCGCAGCTTCGCCATTGGCGGAAGGGGCTACCGGCGCCGGGGAACCGTTCAGGTTAGTGGTAGAGCGTTTTGAGACCGGAACAGCCACTTCCTTTTCAAATGGGCGCACACCCATGATACGTTCAAGGTCTTCTTTGAAAATTACTTCTTTGTCGAGCAGCAGGTTTGCGAGTTCGGTAAGGTGGTCTTTATGCTGGAGAAGCATGCTTCTCGTTTTGTTGTAGGCAGCTTCTACCATGCTGCTTACCTCTGAATCGATAACTTCGGCTGTTTTTTCGCTATAGGGTTTTGTAAAGGCATATTCGGAATTGCCGCTGGAGTCGTAAAAGCTTATGTTGCCTATTTTTTTGTTCAGTCCGAAATAGGTTACCATAGCATAGGCCTGCTTTGTTATTTTTTCGAGGTCGCTAAGTGCGCCTGTGGATATTCTTCCGAAAACGATTTCTTCGGCAGCCCTTCCGCCGAGCGCCGAACATATTTCATCCATCATTTGTTCGGGGGTGCTTATCTGCCTTTCCTCGGGCAGATACCATGCGGCGCCGAGCGATTTACCTCTCGGTACGATAGTTACTTTCATTAACGGGTTGGCATATTCAAGCAGCCAGCTCACTACAGCGTGTCCGGCTTCGTGAAATGCTATTACTTTCTTTTCGCTGGGGGTTATCAGCTTGTTCTTTTTTTCCAGTCCGCCCACTACCCGGTCAACTGCATCGAGGAAGTCCTGCCGGTCAATAACTTTTTTATCGCGGCGGGCTGCTATTAGTGCAGCTTCGTTGCATACATTGGCGATATCGGCGCCCGAAAATCCGGGAGTTTGTTTTGCTAAAAAGTCCACATCAACAGTAGCATCTGTTTTAAGAGGCTTCAGGTGAACGCGGAAAATGTCCTTTCTTTCCACCACATCGGGCATATCGAGGTAAATCTGCCTGTCGAAGCGTCCGGGGCGCATCAGCGCCCTGTCCAGAATATCGGCGCGGTTGGTGGCTGCCAGTATGATGATGCCGCTGGTGTTGGTAAATCCGTCCATTTCGGTAAGGAGCTGGTTCAGCGTGTTTTCGCGTTCGTCGTTGGCGCCCTGTGCAATGTTTCTGCCGCGGGCTCTGCCTATGGCGTCAATTTCGTCTATAAAGATAATGCAGGGCGCTTTTTCTTTGGCCTGGCGGAACAGGTCGCGTACTCGGGAGGCGCCCACTCCCACAAACATTTCCACGAAATCGGAACCCGATAGTGAAAAGAAGGGAACTTTGGCTTCGCCGGCAACGGCTTTTGCGAGAAGGGTTTTGCCTGTACCGGGCGGTCCTACGAGCAAGGCGCCTTTGGGTATCTTGGCTCCAAGAGCCACGTATTTCTGGGGTGTTTTAAGAAAGTCGACTATTTCCTTTATCTCCACCTTTGCTTCATCGAGGCCGGCTACGTCGTTAAAGGTAATGTTCACATTGGTGTCTTTGTCAAACAGGGTGGCTTTCGATTTCCCGATGCTGAAGATCTGGTTGCCCGGCCCTCCGCCCATGCGGCGCATAAAGAACAGCCATAGCACGATAAGGAATACCACCGGCAGTATCCATCCGAGCAGGTCGGTTACTTCGAACCGCGTTACCTTGTCGGGATATATTTTTTCATTGTCGGGGAAACCTTTTTCCGCGTCGTTGAGCATCTGGTAGAAGCTGTCGGCGCTCAATATCTTTATTTTGTACTGCGCACCGCCGCCTGCCGTGCCAATTCCGTGATCGTTGAAATGCTTGAACTGGGGCAGGGCAAGCGCTTCGGGCGACAGGTACACTTCGGCATAATCGCTGTTCACTACCGTTATTTTTGAAACATAGTGGGGTATCAGCAGGGTGGTTACAAAGTTCGGAAAGGTAATTTCCTCTTCCGAAAAATTGATGCTTCCGATTTCTGCAATAGCAAGTATTACGGCAACAATAATTCCCCATACCCAGTATATATTGAAACGCGGACGCTGGGGTTTTTTCGGTTGCGGCATCCTTTGCCTGTCACCCGGCATCGGATTTCCCGGCACTTCAGGCTTTTTATTTGTATCGCTCATATTTAATTTTGAATTCAGCATGATTATCTACAACTATTTCTTCTGTTTCTGCATCGGCCCACAGGCTTTCAAGGTTATAAAACTTCCGGTATCCCGGCTGAAAAATATGCACCACCACATCAACATAGTCCAGTAATATCCATTCGGCGTTTTCGAATCCTTCGTGGTGATAAACCTTTTCACCTGTAGCCTCCATCACTTTTTCTTCCACCGACCGGGCAATTGTGTTCACCTGTATTGCCGAATCGCCTTCGCAAATAATAAAGTAGTCGCATACGCTGCCGGCCACCCTGCTCATGTTCAGGCAAACTATGTTTTTTCCCTTCTTGTCGGCAATGCCCTGAATTATGGCGTTTTTCAACTGAACAGGATCCTGTTCTTTCCCTGTTTTTAGCATTCTTCTTTTCCGAGGTGTCTTTTTGGCGTTATTTATTTGTATTTTGGCGAGGCGGTTATTAACTTGTTACAAAGATAGTAATTTTATCCCTTGTCATGTGCATTTCGGGCCTATGTATATCGGTCATCGGTTTTTAATCCGTTTTTTGAAGCGTAATTTGTAATATTCATACATTTTATCAATACCCTGGTAATAGGTCATACGGTCTTGAAACTGGATAAGGTTGATTCCACCAACCGGTACCTGCGCAGCCTGCTTGCAAAAGACAGCCCGCCGGAAGGATTGGTTGTATGGGCGCTGGAACAATATGAAGGCAGAGGGCAGAGGGGAAGCAAATGGTTGAGCCAGCCCGGAGCCAACCTGACATTAAGTATGCTTCTTCGCCCTGCACCTATTGATGCCCGAAGCCAGTTCTGGCTCACCAAGGCCATTGCCCTGGGGGTTGCCGAATGCGTATCCCGTTCATTACGTTTATCAGCTATGGGTGATTTGGCGGAGGGGGTGAAAATAAAATGGCCTAACGACGTTTTTGTCAACGACCGTAAAATAGCGGGAATACTTATTGAAAACATATTGGAAGGGGAGCGCATTAAATATTCTGTTGCCGGAATAGGGGTGAACATCAACCAGGTAAATTTTGACCCGTCGCTGCCCGGCCCCGCCTCGCTGAAATTGCTTACGGGCAAGGAATTTGAACTGTCAGCATGTGTTGAAAGCCTTTGCATGGCGGTAGAGAAATATTACCTTGAATTGCGGAAGACGGGTTATGGCAGGATAGACGAGCTTTACCATAAATTACTTTACCGCAAAGACGAGTGGAACCGCTTTTTGTTGGATGGTAAGGAATTCCGCGGCAGAATCTGTCAGGTAAATGCAGAAGGTCATCTAATGCTCCAGGCACCCGAACTGAAAGACAGGCTGAACCGGCAGGACCTGCTTGAAATAAAGGACATAAAACAACTTCAATTCATATAAGCAGATGAGGGCGCTGATACAAAGGGTTACTCAAGCCACTGTTACCGTTAAAGGTGCGGTAAAGGGAAGCTGCCGCAAGGGGCTTCTGGTACTGGCGGGCATTGAAGAGGCCGATACACAGGATGATGTTGACTGGCTTTCGGGTAAAATTGCCGGCCTGCGCATATTCAACGATTCAGACGATAAAATGAACCTGTCGGTGAAGGAAATAAACGGCGAGATTTTAGTTATAAGCCAATTTACCCTGTTTGCCAGCACGCGCAAAGGCAACCGCCCATCCTATATACGCGCGGCCCGCCCCGAAATAGCAATACCTTTATACAACAGTTTCGTTCAGGCCCTGGAACAGGAAACAGGCAAACCCGTGGCCACAGGCGAGTTTGGCGCTCACATGGAGGTAAGCCTTGTAAATGACGGCCCTGTAACCATTATGATAGATTCCAAAAACCGCGAGTAAACATACTAACATATGCCTGAAAAGAATATGACGCTGAATGAAGCCCAGAAATTTGTGGATGACTGGATAACCACGCAGGGCGTGCGCTACTTCAATGTGCTAACCAATATGGCCATGCTCACCGAGGAAGTAGGGGAAGTGGCAAGGGTTATCGCCCGCAGGTATGGGGAGCAATCGTTCAAAAAATCGGATAAAGGGAAAGACCTTGCCGAGGAACTGGCCGATGTAATGTTTGTGCTCATCTGCCTTGCCAACCAAACAGGGGTTGATTTGCAGAAAGCATTTTTAAATAATATTGAAAAAAAGGGAAAGCGCGACAAATACAGGCACAAAAGGAACAAAAAGCTTACGATTAATTACACTAAAAGAACATCTCGCAAAGACGCAAAGCCGCCAAGGAGCGGTAATATTAATTAGCTTTGAAAGAATTTACGCAAAGTCGCAAGGGTAAATTAATTCATTATTATAAAACTCTGCATCTTAGCCAGAAAAAATCAATATTACCGAAAATGAATTATCAAAAAAAATTGTACACGCGGCTTTTAATATCCATTCCAAGCTGGGACCTGGGTTACTTGAATCAGTTTATGAGGAAATCATGTTTTATGAATTAACTGTTCAGGGCTTAAATGTTGAAAGACAAAAAGGGATTCCTGTAATCTGGGAAAAAATAAGATTGGAACTTGGATTCAGAGCCGATTTAATTGTAGAAAATAAAGTCATAATTGAATTGAAATCGGTTGAAGAAATAGCCCAAGTACATCCAAAGCAATTGTTAACCTATTTAAAACTCACTGGATTAAAACTCGGGTTACTCATCAATTTTAATGAACCCCTAATAAAAGATGGAATTACTAGAATAGTTAATAACTTATAACCCTTTGCGTCTTTGCGCCTTTGCGAGAAAAATATTAATCGAGTAATGTCAAAACTTATTTATCTTTAACCGCTCTTTACTCTTCACTATAAGTTCTTAACTTTTAACTTAAGCCCATGTCGCTTTGGAGAAAGAAATCAATAGCCAAGCTCTTAGCCGATGCCGAAAACGCAGAACACGGTTTGAAGAGAACCCTTACAGCCACCTCGCTTGTGGCATTAGGAATAGGAGCCATTATAGGCGCCGGATTATTTGTGCGCACCGCGGCGGCAGCCGGTGAACATGCGGGAACAGCCGTAATCCTGTCGTTCATTATCGCAGCGGTAGGCTGTCTTTTTGCGGGGCTTTGTTATGCCGAATTCGCATCTATGATACCCATTGCCGGAAGCGCTTACACATACGCCTATACCACCATGGGCGAGCTTATAGCCTGGATCATAGGCTGGGCGCTTATCCTCGAATACGCTCTTGGCGCCGCCACCGTTTCCATAGCCTGGAGCGAATACCTGAATAATCTTCTTGGAGGATCGATACCCTATCAGTGGTGCCATTCACCTTTCCAGACTTCTTCCGCCGGTGTAAGCGGAATCATCAATATTCCTGCTGTATTCATACTCCTTATTTTATCTCTGCTGCTCATCAAAGGCATATCGGAGAGCGCCAAGGTGAATACGGTGATTGTTTTTGTTAAAATAAGCATAGTACTTATTTTTGTGGCTGTGGGCTGGCACTTTATGAAACCCGCCAACCACTCTCCCTTTCTTATACCTGACAATGCGCCGCCGGTGCTCGATTCTAACAACAAAGTATTGTATGACTATTCGGCTGCCGAAAACCATGGCTGGCTGGGGGTATTGAGAGGCGCCGCCGTGGTATTCTTTGCCTTTATAGGTTTCGATGCCGTATCCACCGCCGCCCAGGAAACCAAAAATCCTAAACGCGATATGCCCATAGGCATACTCGGCTCACTTGCAGTATGCACCGTGCTTTACATACTTTTTTCCTATGTGCTCACCGGTATTGCACCCTATACCGATTTTGTAAAAGCGGGTAGCGAGGCCTCCATCTCTTATGCAATAGAACATTACATGATTGGATTTAAGTGGCTGGCGCCCCTCATTACAATCGCCATCCTGGGCGGGTTTTCCTCTGTTATCCTGGTAATGCTTTTGGGGCAGTCGAGGGTATTTTACTCCATGTCGAAAGACGGCTTGCTGCCAAAAACCTTTTCCGATCTTCACCCGCGTTTCAGCACGCCATACAAATCGAACCTCATTTTATTTGTTTTTGTAGGCCTGTTCGGGGCTTTTGTGCCCGAAAGCGTTGCCGGCGATCTTACATCTATTGGTACGTTGCTTGCCTTTGTGCTGGTATGTGCCGGCATTATTATTTTGCGCAAAAAGGATCCCTTACGCCCCCGCCCGTTCAGGGTACCTCTGGTTCCTTACTTTCCTGTTTTCGGGGCTGTGGTTTGTGCGGCCATGGTGGCTTCGTTAGGATTAAGCACCCTGCTCACCGCCCTCGGCTGGATGCTTATCGGGCTCATCATATTCTTCACCTACAGCCGCCACCATAGCAATATCAGCTCGGAGAACCTGCCGGAAAAGTAAAATGCCCATTTTGAAAAATTGATTCGCAAGCCTTAGTTTCCCTCAATCATACGGGCAAGCCCCGTGCGCGGGAAAATGGCTGAATAGATCTCGAACGGAAACAGCAGTATGCCCGTGGCATAGGTGGAGGAATTAAAGCTGCCGCCTATGGCGGGGTTGTTGTCGAGCATATAACGGTATCCTACCTGAACATATAACCCGAACAGGTAATTGCCGAATTTGTTCTTGAGAAAATCATAGTCCACCTCCACCTGCGGCTCCAGAGGCACAATAAAATGACTGTTTTGTGTTAATTGTGCCCCGTTCAGGTAATAGGTGTAGTTTGAGCCCCCTGCCCCGATTGCAACAGGTATGTCTATCTCCCAATGCTTTTGCAGCCGTATGATGTATTCAACATAATATGAAATATAAGTGAATTTTAACTGGGCGTTCACCGTCTGTCCGCCCACTGTTTCAGTTTTGCCTATATAATTGTTCAGTATATTGAGCCCGCCTCCGGCGGCAAATTTCCGGCTGAAACAAACCCCCGCCATAAAACCCCATATATTCGCCCCGCTGCTGCCGATGTAAGAATTACGGGTGTTAAAGCTAAATGTAAAACTGCCTTTGCGCCCTATTGCCGCCTGAATGCTGTCGAGAAACTGGGCACGGGAAGTTAGCGAACTAAGGGTTAGAACAGCAAGGATGAGGGTGATTTTTTTCATCTGCCGATTATCTCCGGTTTTCTGATATCTCTGCCGGATTTTCTTCCAGTTCGAATACCTGTAAGATATGATGTTGCAGTTTTTGCCTTACCTCGTTCAGAGGTATGGTTTTGCCCAGCTCCGCCTGAATAGAGGTAACCGCCTTGCCGCTTATGCCGCAGGGTATGATATAGGAGAAATAGTCCAGGTTTGTGTTCACGTTCAGGGCAAGACCGTGCATGGTAACCCAATGGCTGGTGCGCACGCCCATAGCGCATATCTTACGGGCCTTGGCCGGAATGCCGGCATCAAGCCATACGCCGGTAAGCCCTTTCAGCCTTTCGCCTTTTATTCCGTATTCGGCGAGGGTAAGTATAACTGCCTCCTCCAGGGTGCGCATATAGCGGTGTATGTCGGTAAATATATAATCGAGGTTGAAAATGGGATATGCTACCAGCTGCCCGGGCCCGTGATAGGTGATGTCTCCGCCTCTGTTGATTTTGTAAAAAGCCACCTGCTTTTGCCGCAGACCTTCGCTGTTTAAAAGCAAATTTTTTTCATCGCCGCTTTTGCCGAGGGTTACCACGTGCGGGTGTTCGCAAAAGAGCAGGTAATGGCCAGTAAACTGCTGTTCGCTTTCGGGCAGCTGCCTGTTGTGGAGTTTGGCGGCAACCACTTTTTTAAAAAGCGACTCCTGATGATCCCAGGCTTCCTTATAATCTATAATGCCGAGGTTTTCGACCTGCACTCTGTTCGGCTCATTCATTTTTCCGAAAGCGCCTTTTTCAGGTTATCTATCACTTTAATATCCATGGCATCCACCTTTCTTATTTCGGAAAGATAAAAGGAGAGCCAGTCGCCAAGATGTATCCAGTATATTTTTCTCTCCACGGCATTCTTTCCCAGGGGATGAATTTCAATAAGGTCGCCCGCATATCTCTCGAAAATCTTTTTGCATATCTCAATTCGCAATTCGTTGCGCGGATGTTCTTCGGCATCGCGGAAAAGGATTACCGCCAGTCCGGGGTAGGGTTGGCTCCAGCCCACAAGTTCGTTGTGGTTCATTTCCGGAAGCACGTGATGCCAGCACAAAATTTTTGCGTTCTCGTTCAGTTGCTGCCTAAGCCTGATGGCAACCCCTTCATGTAGCGAGGTGGAATAAATAACGGGCATCCTGTCATGCAGTCTGGCGGCAAGAGTGCGGGCTGTTTCTTTTATTGCTTCCTGCTCATGCTCCAGCAGGGTAGCAGCTTCCAATATGTGGGCTGTATGCACCGGGGCAATGCCGTAAAATGCCAGGCAGTGGAGGATTTGGGTAAGCGAGTATCCCAGACAGGCCCGGGGCGGCATACCTGCCGGAACCACAATATGAGAATCGCCTTTTTGCGCCAGTTCGAGCAGTTGGCCGCCGGAGGTGATGCAGACGAGGTGTGCGCCTCGCGCCTTAGCCTGCCTGTATGCTTCAAGCGTTTCTTCGGTATTGCCCGAATAGGATGAACATATAACAAGGGTATGCGCGTTCACATAGGCGGGTATGGAATAGCTTTTAAGCACATCTATTGGCAGGGTTGCCTGGTTATGTACGATTTCCTTCGCTATGGTTCCGCCGATGCCCGACCCGCCGAGACCGCAGATAAGAATGTTGTGCAGCGGATGAACAGGCAGGGTGAGTTTAGCCTTACCGGCAAGGGCGACAGCCTCTTTCAGCTGTGCCGGAAAATGCGTAATTAGTTCTTTCATCATGGTTCAAAAATAATGAAAAATACGGAAAGAAAAGGGTTGCCGCATACACCATGCGGTATGGCGGCACAGAGGCAGTTTATATTAAAGGTACGGACAGGTAATTTGGCGGTGAAATGAAAAATTTGTTAATTTCGCCAATTCATTAATAAGCCTCCGTACTTCTTTAAATCATTTCAGTATGAAAATAATGAAGAAAATGTTTGCACTCCTGATTTGCACAGGAGTATTTTATGGAGCCAATGCTCAACGGTTTGCTTATGTCGATTCCCAGTATATCCTTAATAAAATACCGGAGTACAAAACTGCCCAGGATGCCCTCAACCAGCAGTCGGTACAGTGGCAGAAGGAGATAGAGGCCAAGTATTCAGAAATTGACCAGCTGTATAAATCGTATAAGGCAGACGAGGTGCTGCTTACACAGGACATGAAAGACAAACGGCAATCGGAAATAGAACAGAAGGAACAGGCCGTAAAAGAATTGCAGAAACAACGCTTTGGGGTAAACGGCGACCTGTTTAAGAAGCGCCAGGAGCTTGTAAAGCCCATACAGGATAAAGTGTATGACGCTGTACAACAACTTGCCGAAAAAGACAACCTTGCCGTAATATTTGACAAAGCAAGCGACCTGACCATGCTCTATACCAACCCGAAGTTTGACAAAAGCGACGAAATACTGAAAGAGATGGGGTACAGCGGCAGTGAAAAAGATAAGGAAAACAAGAAAAAAAAGTAACCCCATAAAACCAAACTTAACACAAAACCTCGTTCCAGTTTCTGAACCCATAATCCAAACGCAATTTTAACAATAAACCTCAACTAAACCCTTATGAAAAGAGTTCTCTGCCTTAGCCTGCTTCTCGGAGCCATCTGCCTTTCCTCATCCACTTTCGCACAAAAGAAAATCGGGCATATAAACCTCGATTCGCTTCTGAAAGCCATGCCCCAGTCCGACTCGGCGCGCAAGGTGGGACAAAACTACTATCAGCAGCTATCGTCCACCATACAAAGCATGCAAGATGAGTTGCAGAAGAAATATAAGGAATACCAGGACAACCAGGCTATCTATACCGAGCTTGTCAAGCAAACCAAACAGCAGGAATTGCAGGACCTGAACCAGCGCATTCAAAACTTCCAGCAGCAGGCGCAAACTTCGCTTCAAAAGTTCAACGACTCTATTACCCGCCCCATCATAACCTTGGCAAAAAATGCGATAAAAGCGGTAGCCACCGAAAAAGGCTATGAATACATACTGGATACCAGCACCGGTGTAGTGCTTTATTTTGAAAATTCCGACGATGTATTTGCGCTGGTAGCCGATAAGCTCGGACTAAAAGCGAAAAGCAGCGCCCCGTCAAAAGGCAAATAAGCAGGGCAATTTTTTCAAACAGAGAGCGCATTAAACTGTGAAAAGCCGTGATTCCAACCAACCCATCGGTCTGTTCGATTCGGGTATTGGCGGATTAACGGTAGCCAAAGCCATAAAGGACAAGCTGCCTGCCGAAAACCTGATTTATTTCGGCGACACGGCCCACCTGCCTTATGGCGACAAATCGCCCGACTCCATAAAGTATTACGCCATACGTATAGCCCAGTTCCTGCTCGATCATAAATGCAAGATGATTGTGATAGCCTGCAATACGGCCTCGGCTCTGGCTTACGATACCGTAAAGGACTTTATAGGTAAAAGGGCGATGGTGGTGAATGTTATAGACCCCGTTGTAAACAAGATACTGCAAGGTAACGCAGGTGCGCAAAGCGCAGAAAAAAAGCACCGTAAAGTGGGGGTAATAGGAACCAAAGGGACCATAAAAAGCGGAATACATGCAAAAAAGATAGTGGCAGCCGACAAAAGCATTGAAGTTTCGGGACTTGCCACACCCCTGCTCGTACCCATGATAGAAGAGGGCTTTTTCAACAATAAGATAAGCCGCACCGTAATCAACTCCTACCTGTCGCGCCCCAAGCTGAACCACATAGACGCCCTTATACTCGGTTGCACCCACTACCCGCTTATAAAAAACGAAATAGAGGAACTTTACAAGGGCAAAATACCGCTTATAGATGCCGCCGACGAGGTAGCCCAATACGTTTATCAAACCCTTAAAAAGCACAAACTGCTGCGCCGTGCAGGTGGTAAAAAGCCTTATTACCGTTTTTACGTATCCGACTTTACCGACGCCTTCGAAAAGAACACCAATTTCTTTTTCAACCGTAAAATAAAGCTGGAAGAAGCCCGTATCTGGAAATAGCCGCAGTACAATGAAGATCGTCATCCGCAAAGCAGTAAAGAAGGACGCCCCGGGCATTCTTAGGCTGATAAAAGAATTGGCTGACTACGAAAAAGCGCCCGGAGAAGTGCAGGTTACTTTAAAAGAACTGGAACGCGACGGCTTCGGTAAAAATCCCGCGTTCAAAGTCTTTGTTGCCGAAACCGAAGGCAAACTTGCAGGCATCGCCCTTTATTACTTTAAATATTCCACCTGGAAAGGACGCTCCATTTACCTGGACGACATCATAGTAAGCCAAAAATACAGGAGAAACGGCATTGGCGGAAAGCTGTTTGAAGAGGTAATTAAAGTAGCGAAAGCAAAGGGCTTACGCAAAATAGACTGGCAGGTGCTGAACTGGAACAAACCCGCCATAGCATTCTATAAAAAATACAATTCGGTGATCAGCCACGAATGGTTGAACGTAACCCTGTATGAAAAGCAGCTGGCGAAACTGAAATTCTGAAACCATTCAAGAAAAAGGAACTGCAACCGGCGGCATATAAAATTATGAAAGTATTTAAGTTTGGCGGGGCATCGGTAAAAGACGCACAGGGGATAAAAAACGTGGGAGCCATTCTGGAAAAGTACCGCGGCGAAAAAATTGTCGTAGTGCTGTCGGCCATGGGGAAAACCACCAATGCCCTTGAAAATATTGTTGCATCGGCACATTACGATGAAGCGGCTCACCTCTGCGCCGAACTGGAAAACAGTCATCTGGATGTTGCGAAAGCCTGCATAACAGGTGAACGGCAAGAGGCCATAGCTGACGCCATTGGAAAAATGTTCGCAGAGATGCGGCAGTTCCTGGCACAATACCCCGGCAATGTACCGGATGAACGGTACGACCGTATTGTGTCGTTCGGCGAAAGGCTCTCGGTGGTCG
>JABEUT010000172.1 GCA_013044305.1 Bacteroidia bacterium | reverse complement strand
ACTCTTTTCACAGGCATATCGCACAACGTAAGCATATTGCTGCCGGATATTTTCTGCCCTGTGTCGGCGCTTTGTTTTATAAATATCCTGCTCAACAGAAGTGTAAGCAAAATAAGAATGGCTGCCATTGCAGCCCTGATGCTGGTATCCATGCTCTTCGCTTATTCCAATGCCATTGTAATTACAATTTTATTTGCTCTGGTGCTATTTATGCTTGGCACAATTAAACTCTGCGCCCGCAGGGGAACAGCAATTGCAAAAGGCAGGTTAGTTGTATGCTCATCCGTGCTCGCAGGTTTTTTTATTATCACTCCGGCAGCAAACTATCTGTTCGGAAAAAAATTCATCATCTCGGAAGGCTCCCATGTTTTCATGATGAACCACCTGCTTGAAACCGGTATACTCGAAGACTATCTGAACAGGGAGTGCGGCAAAAAAAATTATGCCCTTTGCCGATACAAAGACAATCTTGATACCGCCTTTATGTGGAGCGGCAACAGCCCCTTGTATAAAATGGGCGGATGGCTTGCTGTAAAGCAGGAGTATGACAGTATTATACACGATATATTTACAACCCCCCGCTACGATTTGATGATCCTCCAGCGGTTTACCGAATATGCGTTTATCCAGTATTTCACGTTTGGGATACCGGGGGCCCACTCCTGGGGCAACGGTTCGCCGCTGATCCAGATAAAGGAATACTACAAACCGCTGGGCCGCGATTATTGCGCTTCATCGCAGTATCATTCCTGGCTTAATTTTACCGCTACAAGCGAAATTCAGAACATACTTGTAATGGTCTCCCTTACCTTTCTCATGCTTGTGTTGTTAACCGGCGTCTGGCGAAACATGCTCTGTTCAACGCTGAAATGGTTCAGCGTGATTTTAATTGCCTATACGGTAATCAATGCCGCTGTCTGCGCCAATTTTTCCACACTGAATGAGAGGTTTCAGGACAGGCTGGTGTGGTTGCTTCCGCTTACTGCCTTTTTTGTGGCGGAACATCTGTTGCGAAGAGACTGTTCAGGTAATCCAAATAAACGCCTTTCATTGCATCGGTAGAATATTTTTGCCGCACGGTCTTCAAGGCTTCCCGCCCCATTTGCCGGCGCAGTTCGGCGCTTTCTATCAGCAGTTCCAGTTTTCTCATCCACTCCGCCTCGCCTTCTGCCAAAAAACCATTGACGCCGTCGGCAACAATTTCCGTATTAACCCCCACGCGCGACATTACCGGAGGTATTTCGAGCGCCATATATTCCAATCCCTTCAGCGCGCATTTGCCTTTGCTCCATTCGTCGTCGGGCAGAGGCATAATGCCAATATCAAACTCCGACAACTCTTCTATCTCGTTCTCTCTTTGCCACGCTATCCCTTTTATTTGCAGTTCCTTGTTTTCGTAATTCTTGTCGCCTATCACCTTTATGGTTACAGCCTTACCATATTTCTCCTTTATCTTTGTAAGCACCGGCACGGCAAGTTCAAAGTGCTTTATGGTGGTCATGCTGCCCGTCCAGCCAATACAAACGGGCTTGCCATTTTTTGGCATCGCGGCTATTCTGTGCATTTCTGCCGTATTGATGGTGGTAGGCACAATCTTTACATTGCCGTTGAACCTTGATGCATAGCCGCCAAGGTAGGCGTTGCCTGCAAAAACCATATCGCTCATGGCTATCAGCTTCTCTGTTTTAGCGGGATTCTTAAGCCATTTCAGCCTAATGTTTGCATCGGAGGTGTCGGGTAGGCATATAGAATCGTCAAAGTCAAAAATCATCCTGGCTTTCGACTTCCTGAATCGCCTTTCAAAATAAGTAGAACCAAGTAAAAAGGCCTCGCGGTGAATGAACAGCACATCGTAATTGCCGGCACGCCGCAGATCTTTCAGCCTGCGTAATACCGCTTTAATAAGTATTATCAGCTTGTGTATGTAGTAGCCTTTCAGATACAGGTATTTGTCGTCTCTTTCGGAAATATAGTACGACAGTTCGCAGTGGTATCCGTTCTGTCCGAGGTATTCAAAATATTGCTCAAACCTGAACCGTTGTCCGGGGGCACGGTCAGCGCGGTGTGAAGCTATGTACAATATGTTTTTCATATATTCCCTTGCCTGTAAAAGGCTATTAACCCCTGATGTTCAGAAATTAACGGCAAAGATAACAGAGTTCCGATTAAATAATGACGCAAGAATTAATGTAAAAGTTCAAAAGTGGAAAAAATACCTGCCTTCAATACATTAGCGGGCTCTGCCGCAACGCCGCCTCCTTATCAGTCTATTATTATTTTAACGGGCTTCGATGGTACATGCCACCAACGCACTCCTTCGGTGAGCAGGTCGGGGGTGGCGTAAAACACACCCTTTTTCCGTGGAATATACAGGGTAATGGCAGCCCCGGAAATGTTTGTTACGTCCGTTTCAAGCGGATTAGATACCTCGTCGAAGAAGACTTGCCCCTTTTCATCAAGCAGCCTGAAACCTATCAGTACAGGGTTTTTGCCCCGAGGTATGGCCGGTATCGTATGCCCGGAGGTGTTCACTATTTCAACGGGCACAGCGGCAGTCCAGTTATTTACATAAACATGCAAGGTGCTAACGGCGGGAATAATTCTCAAATTGCCCGCCGAATAATTACTTTCGTGAAATGAGGTGTCGTCCTGGGAATGGGTAAGGTCGGAATAACCTGAAGATGGCAGCCTGATATACTTTACCGGCATATCATTAGAAGAGAACCAGAGGGGGCTGAAGTAGGCCCCCAGAAAAATGTTCTGCATGGTTCGCGCTGTATCGCACAGGGCTGAAAACGCGGGCTTTTCTATAAACACGGTAACCGTGGAATCGGCTCCCTGAAGCGAAGAGTACAGCAGCGTTTCAAAACTGAAATTCCAAGCGGTCATGGCGTAATCGGAGGGATAGCAGCGCGAATCAATAATGTATTTTTTGCCGCCTGCGCGGTGTGCCTGTCTTACCACACGGTCCAGGTATGCCACCCTGTCGCTGTACTGCGTGTGCGCAGTATAAATTCTTTTTAGGCCTGTGTATAGAAACGGAACGGCTGCCAGCAGGGTTAATACCTTCCATCTTGGATGGTAAAAGAGAAAGACGAACGCCAGTCCTATAAAAAAACCGTACATTACGTAATAGTATTCGTAAACAATAAAGCCTGTGCCGTGCCTGTAGTTGGCTAATAAAAGAAAGGTGAAACCGGCGGCCGACAAAACAAGGAAAAGAAAAAACAGCACGCCTTTCCTTAGGCTGAATAACAGGCAGACGAGCGCCAGAGCCTTCAGGCTGCGGAAATGAAGACGGGTAAAATCTGAAACAAACAGGGTGCTCGGCCAGCTTTTCCACCCTTTCAGGTTTCCGAACATTTCCTTCATCGGCATTATCTGGTTCTGATCGTATTGCTGCCTGAAGAATACATTGCTTTTCAGCAGCAGCCAGGCCATGCCCACTATGATTAAAGCCCAGAGCCAATAGTCGCGGTAGCGCTTTGCACCCGTCATCTCCATACCCGTTACAAAGGCCACTGTAATAATGCCCAGCGGATGAGTGAACGAGATGTAAACGATTACAGCCAGGGCAGATGCATAATAAATAATCTTCTGCAGCAGCGACCGGTAAGGCGCCTCGGGATGAATAAACGCCCATAAGAGAATTGCTGCAGGCATGGTTTCGCTCAATTGCAGCATGGGAACATAAAAGGCATGGTAATACGACAGGCACGAAGCCAGCATCATGGCTATGCCTGCACCGTTGTTTTTAAGAACAAGCGTGGCAATGAGAAAAAAAAGGTAGTGTACAATGACAAAACTTACGGAGTAAAGAATGATTATGGTACGCAACGGCAATCCCTGTTTAAAGGCGAAAAATGGAAGCAACTGCGGAAGGTAATCGCCATAGCGCGCCGGGCCCGAAAATAATTTACCCGAATGGATGAACTGGAAGATGTAATAGGCACAGTCAAACGAAAGCACCCTTTCGAATGCAAAGCGCCTGCACCAATAGAACATAATGCCAAAAAAAACCAGGCCTGCCCCCTGAACGGCAATAGATATGCGGCGCGATCCGGCTGAAGGATTATTTATTTGTACTCCTGAAACTATATTCATGCGCTGTTTATGAATAACGGCAATTATAAAGGATGTAAATTTGCAAAAAAACTGAATGTGGCACCAGGGTTAATTATGCTTTACAGCTTATGCCCGACGTTCCGCTCCTATGACCGCATAAAATGATATACCTTGACTACAACGCTACCACGCCTGTTGACAAAAGGGTGCTGGAAGCCATGCTTCCCTATTTTTCCGACAAGTTTGGAAACGCCGCAAGCAAAACCTATGCTTTAGGATGGACGGCGTCACGCGCCATTGACGAGGCGCGGAAAGAAGTAAGCAGCCTCATTAACTGTCACCCCCAGGAGATCATCTTTACTTCCGGATCGACCGAGGCAGCCAACCTTGCCATAAAAGGAGTTTTTGCAGCATACGCCTCAAAAGGGAAACATATTATAACTTTTGCCACCGAACACAAGTGCGTGCTTGATACTTACCTGTATCTCGAATCCCTCGGCGCCGAAATTGAGATATTGCCGGTAAACCAGGAAGGGCTGCCCGACCTGCAAATGTTACGGGAAAAGATCCGCGCGGATACTATTTTGGTGAGCGCCATGTATGCCAACAACGAAACCGGAGTGATAAATCCGGTTAAGGAGATAGCAGAAATTACACATTTTAACAAGAGTATCTTTTTTTGCGACGCCACACAGGCAGCAGGAAAGGTTAGGGTAGATGTACAGGAAGAAGGCATTGATCTTCTTTGTATATCGGCACATAAAATATACGGACCGAAAGGCGCAGGAGCCCTTTATGTAAGACGAAAAGACCCGCGCGTGTCGCTCGTTCCCCTGATACATGGCGGAGGGCATGAACGCGGGCTGCGCTCCGGCACACTTAATGTCCCCGGTATTGCAGGGCTGGGGAAAGCCTGTTCGGTGGCGGCTGCTGATATGTGGAACGAATCCGGCCGGCTCTCCCTGCTTCGCACTCAACTGGAACAGGGCATACTTGACCAAGGCCATTCCTTTGTAAACGGAAGCATCAAGCACAGGCTGCCTCACGTTACCAACATTGCATTTAACGGAGTAAAAGCAGATAGGCTTATTGCACAGATACCCGATATAGCCGTTTCGGCAGGCTCGGCCTGTACCAGCGAAAGCCCCGAACCCTCGCACGTGCTTACCGCTATGGGCAGGGCACAGCTTGCAGGTTCCTCGCTGCGCTTCAGCCTGGGCAAATACACCACACCGGAAGAAATAGAAAAGGTAATAAGAGAGGTGAATGCAGCGGCGGCAAGATTAAAGGGCGGGAAATAAAAGAGGAACTTTCTGCCATACGGCTAAGGCTGCGAACCGAAAGCCAAGTCCATTTTTACATCAGCACCTTTATAAACTTCAGGTTTAAAACTCTGCTGTTGTCAATTACTTTCAGGAAATACAAACCGGGTGCGAGCGCCGAAGAATTAATTTGAAAATTGTTGAGCCCCGCATGTGTGCAATTGAATGTATAGGAAGTGATTTGCCTTCCGTACAGGTCCGTAACCTCTACATTCAAGGTTCCTGTTCCGGCAGAGGTATACTGCAGGGTAGCATTGCCCGATGCAGGGTTCGGATATACCGAACCGTCGCTGCTGAAGGGTACGTTTACCGCTTGCGGAGCCGATAAAGAAGTAGCGCCATCGAAGTCGGTTTGTTTAAGCCGGTAGTAGGACACACCTTGGTAGGGACTATAGTCGGCAGTTGAATAATACAGCGTTTTTGTACTGTTGCCGGCGCCGGGCAGGGTAGCCACCGTTAGCCAGTTGGCGCCGTCCTGCGATTTCTCTACTGTAAATTCCTTATTATTTATTTCCGTTGCAGTAGCCCAGTTTAGCGCTACATCATTTTGTATGGCTTCATATTCGGCCGTAAAGGAAAGAAGCGTTACCGGCAGCGCTCCTCCTGTCAGTTTGCGACCTCGGTAATTTGCATAATCGGTGAAATAAATGGTGGAGCCGATAAAGCATACATCTTCAGGGTAGCTGATTTCTGCGGCTGTGGCAGGGCCTCCGTCGCCTGAATATCCTGCTATACCATTGCCTGCCACGGTGGTTATTATTCCGGCGCTTACCAAACGTAAGCGGTTGTTGCTTGCATCGCATATCCACAATTTGCCGGAAGCATCCATCAGGCAGTCGCCCGGCTGCGAAAGCTCGGCGGCAGTGGCAGGTCCTCCGTCACCGGAATATCCGCCCGTACCGTTGCCCGCGATGGTAGTTATTATTCCTGTGCCCATATTAACAAACCGTACACGGTTGTTGAACCAGTCGGCTATATATATATTGCCCGATGCGTCGCTGCTTACGTGCGAAACGTAGAGTTCAGCAGCTGTAGCCGGGCCTCCGTCGCCGCTATACCCGGCTATGCCGTTGCCGGCTATGGTCGATATTATTCCTCCCGGGGTTACCTTGCGTATGCAATGGTTCAGCTGGTCTGCAATAATCAGGTCACCTGCAGGATCAAGCCTTACGCCCGTAGGATATGCTATTTCGGCAGCCGTAGCCGGTCCGCCGTCGCCCGAAAAACCCGATACACCATTGCCTGCAACAGTGGTGATTATGCCATTGGTGGCTACCTTTCGTATGCGCTCGTTTTGGGCGTCGCCTATGTAAATGTTGCCCGCCGCATCGGAGTACACACCGCAGGGCCAGTCCAGCTGTGCGGCTGTGGCCTGCCCCCCGTCGCCACCATATCCGCCCGCACCATTGCCGGCAAAAGTGGTTATTACGCCCGTACCCGTGTTTATCTTGCGAACACGGTTGTTGCTGTAATCAGCTATATATACGTTTCCCGATGCATCAGAACAGATTCCCCAAGGAGATGTTACTTGTGCCGCCGTTGCCTGTCCGCCGTCGCCCGAAAAACCCGAAATGCCATCGCCGGCAAAAGTATATATGGTATATTGGGCATAGCATACGGCCGCCATTGAAAACAATATCGCACTAATCAGGCAAGCTGTCAGCCATCTGATTGTACCGAAATAGGCCATGGTTTGGTAATTATTAAGCCATTTAATTATCTATTCCGAGGCTAAAGATAATAAATTATCCGTATGAACTGCAAATATTTTATGGAAGCAGCTCAATTTGAAAAATGATTTATTTACCCCAAACCCCCAAATGGGCTTTTGAGACAATTTGATTAGAGATGCTGTTTTTTAAAGCCCTTTCAGGGGTTTGGGGTATAAAGATAATCATGCATCCGTAAAATTATTGTCAAACTGACCCGCTACCAATTT
>JABEUT010000171.1 GCA_013044305.1 Bacteroidia bacterium | reverse complement strand
AGCAGAGCGCTCATCTGCATAACGGCAGGCAGGTGTATCTCGTTGGTATTGCTTAGCAGGAAGATGCGGTACTTTTTACCTATTTTTTTTAATATCTCCGCTTTCTTTTCCGGGAATCCTATCAGCAGAGCGTTCCAAGCGCTGTCAATCTGCGTGTCGCTAATGTTTTCGGGGAGCAGCTCTTTCAGGCGGCTTCGGAAAACGGCGGGAGAAATAATTCCTTTTTCAAAGTCGTCGAACAACCCTGTTTGTTTCTGCTGCGAGTACAGTTCCTCGAAGGGCTTGTGCGCCCCCAGATTCATAAAGGCACGCTGGGTAAGCCGGTAGTCAATATCGAATAAAACCCCTCCGAGGTCGAATATCACAGAATTTATTTGTGGCGGAACCATTGCTATCAACGTATTACTTAAAGCGCAAAATTACTAAAGATTGAAACCGATGACATTGAATAATATTACAGAATTCGCGCTCCTGTATCAGTTTAAGTATTAAATTCGCACACTGTTTTTTTAACGGGCCCATAGCTCAGACGGTTAGAGCAGCGGACTCATAATCCGTTGGCCGAAGGTTCAAGTCCTTCTGGGCCCACACTTTAAAATCAATAAATCAGACCAGGCTAATTCCAATTACGCAAACGTCGTCGGTTTGCTGTAAATTACCCTGCCATTGCGTAAATTCCTTTTCCAGCAGTTCTTTCTGATCGTGCATAGGCCTGCCGCTTATAGCCAGAAGGGTCTGTTTCAGGCGGGCATACTTGAATTTTTTCCCATTTGGTCCGCCAAACTGATCGGAAAAACCGTCGGAGAATAAATACAGCGATGTAACAGTAGCCGGGACGGTATGGGTGGTGAACGGCGAGTCTATTTCAAACTTTCCTACCGGCTGCTTGTCAGGGCGTATCTCTGCAAGTGTTCCATTTTGCACATATAGCAGCGGGTTATTTGCGCCGCTCCACAGTATAGTCCCCGTGGCTCTATCTATGCAGCAAAGGGACACATCCATGCCGTCGCGCACTTCTCCTGCGGTGGCAAAGGTTTCCATAACAAGTTCCCGTACCTTATCCAGTATTTTGCCGGGTTCGGTGATATGAAACTCCTTTACCGCTCTGTTCAAGGCATTGGAGCATACCACACTCACCAGGGCTCCCGGCACCCCGTGGCCGGTGCAGTCGCAGGCGGCTATAAGAGCCCCCCTACCCCCCGAATGGGGGATTTTTGAATCGAATGATGGAGAGGATTTACTCCCCCCTTCGGGGGGCAGGGGGGCTAACCAGTAAAAGTCGCCCGCTACAATATCCTTGGGTTTATATAATACAAATGATTCGGGGAAATAATGCTCTATCAGGCTCATGGGCGGCAGTATGGCATCCTGCAGGCGTTTGGCGTAGGTTATGGAATCGAGTATGTCTTTATTCTTCTCTTCCACCAGTAATTTCTGTTCCTCTATGATTCCTTTTTGCTTGCGGGTGGTTTTTAAAGACCGGAAAACAAGGCTCGCAATTATTGCCGCCGAAACAGCTATTAAAACAGCCAGTATTGTAGCAAGTTTCTCGCGTTTGCTTTCAGCCGTTTGGAGCAGCTCCCTTTTTTCCTGCTCGTGCCTGTTCTGGTCTTCTTTCCGCGCGTACTCATATTCCAGTACCTTTTGTATGATCTGTCTTCGGGTTTCGGTATTGTTCACACTGTCGTGCATGCTGGAATATATTACGTACATTTCAAGGGCGTCCTTCCACTTTTTTTCATCGTTGTACAGGCGGTACAGCAGGTGCGCTGCACTTAATATGTTATCGGGAAAGCCCATGTCCTGATATGCTTTCAATGCCTTACGCCCGTATTCATCGGCTTTAGGGAAGTTGTTTGTAAAATATTCGAGATCGGCGATGAGATAAAGAATATCGGCTTTATCCTGGTCGTCGTCTATTTTGCCGAGCAGGTCAAGGCTTTGGAAACAAATTTCGAGCGCCTCGGTGTACTTGCCTTCCGTCTGGTAAATTACCGCCGTGTTGTATAGCGCCTTTACCATACCCTCTGTATTGCCTCCCGAATCTTCAAGCAGGTACATTTTTGAAAAATAGGCTGATGCAGTATCATTTTTATTTTCCGAAGCAAAGAGCGATCCTATGTTACCGGTTGCGGTAGCCTGCCCTTGCAGGTTGCCTGTTTCTCTGTACAGTTCAAGGCTTTTCCGGTAATAATCTATTGCCTGCGTTATGCCGCCCTGACTTTTATATACCACTCCGAGGTTGTTGTACGACTCCGCCATGCCTTCCTTGTCGCCGAGCGAATCGCGCAATTTAAGCCCGGCAAGGTAAAAATCAATAGCCTTGCGTAATATCCCTTTCTGGTAATAAACGGCGCCTATGTTGTTCAGGGCGTGCGCCTTGATAAACAGTTTTCTTGAATTCGCTTTTGCCGAACTATCGGATATATCGGAATCGAGCAGGTCCACTGCCTCGGTGCACAGTGGTATAACCGAATCTATATTTGAAGTATATTCTATTTCCGAAAGGGCAACAAGGGCATCGGCTTTGGCAATGTTGTATCTGGAGTATTTGATTATGCGCTGTAAGGAATCCTGATTGCCGTTGTCGGCAAGGGTTATAAGCGGCAGCAGAACAGCGAGCACAAGGAGGATACCCTTCATGGATACAAAAGCCTGACGCCTCCGGTAATGAAAACAAAGTATCGGGGAAATGCTCATTTTAAGTACAATAGTGAACGTTCAGTTGCGAAAATAGACAATAAACGTTTTACCGTACACACTTCTGTATTGCCTGTCCGAGTTTCCAAACATCAGTAAAAGAATTGTATAAGGGCGCGGGAGCAAAGCGTATCACATTGGGTTCGCGCCAGTCGCAGTAAACGCCCGACCGCGTAATTTTATCATACAGTTCCCTGCCTGCCCCGTGTGCAATTACCGAGAGCTGGCATCCTCTTTCATCGGGGTTTGCCGGTGTTATTATTTCTAATTTCGTTTTATAACCGCTGCTGTTTATCTCCATTAGCAGAGATTCGAGATACGCGGTTAGTGCGCGGCTTTTCTTTCGCAGGGGAGACATTCCCCCGGCCTGCATAAAAATATCGAGCGAGGCCTTGTGGGCAGCCATAGACAGCACAGGTGCATTGCTCAACTGCCATCCCTCGGCGGTAGGCATGGGAATGAATTTCTTTTTCATCAGGAAGCGTGTTTTTTTATCATAGCCCCACCATCCTCCCAGCCTCGGCAACCGCAGGTTAGCGGTGTGCTTTGAATGGATGAACGCTCCCGCCACTCCGCCCGGACCCGAGTTCAGGTATTTGTATGAACACCAAACGGCAAAATCGGCCTGCCAGTCGTGCAGCTTCAGCTCCGCGTTTCCCATGGCATGTGCCAGATCGAATCCTGCAAGAGCTCCGGCCTTGTGGGCGGCTCTTGTTATTGAGGGCATATCGAACAGTTGTCCAGTAAGGTAATTAATCCCTCCGAACAAAACAAGAGCAAGGCTTCCGGAATGTTCATCTATTGCCTTAAGTATATCTTCGGTACGCAAAAGGTGTTCGCCCTTGCGGGGTGTTACCTCTACCAGCGCCTTGTCGGGGTCTATGCCATGCAGATTCATTTGAGTCTGTAAGGCGTACTGATCGGAAGGGAATGCCGAAGCTTCGCAAATAATTTTATATCGTCCGGCTGTCGGGCGGTAGAATGTTATGAGCAGCAGGTGCAGGTTTACGGTAAGCTGGTTCATGGCTATTACCTCTTGCGGCAACGCCCCGCAGAGCTTTGAAAGCGGTTTGGCAAATACTTCGTGATAAGAATACCAGGGGGTATGCGCCTTGAAATGTGCCTCCGATGCAAACCGGCTCCAGTCTTCAAGTTCTGTTGTAATATTTGCCGCCACTGTACGCGGCTGCAAACCGAGTGAATTGCCGCAGAAATAGAGCGCATCCCTGCCCCCATGTTTTGGGAAATAAAATTTACTTCTGAATTTTTTCAGACTGTCTTTTTTATCCTGTTCGCGCGCAAAGGCAAGTGAGTTGGTATATTTCATGCAGTGGGTATTAAAACGGAAACGTTTCAAAAATAAAGAAAATGACCAAACCGATTTCCGCCGAAGCGGGAAGTTAAGTAAAATCTGTCGGGTAATCTCTTCCTTCCGGTTTCGAATGTACCAAAGGCTTTAGCGGCGGCCCCTTTGATTTGGTTTATTCCCCTTGCCTTTTTGCCCAGCCGGCCTGACGGTAGTGGCTCAATTTGAAATTTTAACTCCAAAGGAGTTTAATATCAATAACCCCGCCTTAAAAGGCGGGGTTATTATAACAACCCACTCCCCCAGCCCCTCTCCCACTATGGGAGAGGGGTAAGGGGTGCGGGCGCCATAAACCCCGACCTGAAGGTTGGGGCTATTAACATTTTACCTCACTGGGGTATGAATAACCTACAGCAAACTGAACCACTACCGGCCTGACTCTAATCGGCATCTGTTCTATTTCTTTTTTTAGCTTTGTTCTTTAATTCGGCACATTATTAATAATCATTATCAAACAAAACAGGCTGTTTCAATGTCTATATTATCGTCGCGTGTAACGGGAATTTCAGAATCACAGACCATTGCCATGGCAAGGCGAAGCCGTGAGCTGAAGGCACAGGGGGTGGATGTAATAAATTTATCGCTTGGCGAACCCGATTTTGCCACCCCTGAAATAATAAAGGAAGCAGCCAAAAGCGCCATAGACAATAACTTCAGCTATTATACCCACGTATCGGGATACCTGGAGCTGCGTGAAGCGGTTGCCAGAAAATTTAAACGCGACAATAACCTCGATTTTACTGCAGACCAGATAGTGGTATCTACCGGTGCCAAACAATCCATTGCAAATGCCGTGCTAAGCCTTATTGACCCCGGCGACGAAGTAATAGTGCCCGTTCCCTACTGGGTCAGCTACCTCGATATTATTAAGCTCGCACAGGGTAAGGCGGTATTGGTGGATGGTGCCATGGAGAACGATTTTAAGGTTACCGGCGCGCAAATCAGAAAAGCGATTACGCCGCGAACCAAGCTTATCATCTACAGCTCGCCATGTAACCCCACGGGTTCTGTATACAGCCGTGCAGAACTGCAAGACCTGGCCGCCGCTATTGCCGGTCATCCCTCCGTGTATGTTATCTCGGATGAAATTTATGAATTCATCAACTTTGAAGGGAAAACAGAAAGCATCGGCAGCATACCATCGGTAAAAGACCGTGTAATTACAATCAACGGGGTCTCCAAAGCCTTCGCCATGACGGGATGGAGGGTTGGTTTTATGGGGGCGCCGGCGGATATAGCCAAGGCTTGCGATAAAATACAGGGGCAGATTACATCGGCTACCTGTTCCATAGCACAAAAGGCAGCCGAAAAGGCTGTATCCATCGACCCTTCCATTACCGATGCCATGCGAAATTCATTCAGGAAGCGCCGCGATCTTGTACTGCAACTTACGAGCAACATTCCAGGGCTTAAAACCAATGTGCCCCAGGGCGCTTTTTACCTCTTCCCGGAGGTATCCTATTATTTTGGCAAATCGAAGGGTGGTAGCGGAAAAGAAGCCAACGGGCTAACTATCAAAAACGGAACCGACCTCTGCGCCTACCTTCTCGACGAGGCAAAAGTAGCCCTTGTACCGGGCGCGGCTTTTGGCAACGACAGGCACATACGCATTTCTTATGCCACCTCGGAAGAACTTCTTACAAAGGCGTTTAAACGCATCGGGAATGCCCTCGCTTTGCTAAAATAAGCAGAATTAACCTTTGGAAATGACGGTATGAAAAGTTACATGACCCGTATTTTCAGTATAGAACCGGGCAGATGGCGGTTTTGGGTTATTGCCGCAATTCTTTTCAAACTTGCATTCTTACTTTTTAAAATCATTACCCGCACCCACACCGAAGTGCACATTGACGGTTTTTTCGGCTTTGCCGATGCCGATGCCTATGCCTATTTATCGCCGGTTGATAATCTGGTGCATACAGGCAGCTATACGCCCGATTACCGCATGCCGGGCTACGGAGCCTTCTATTTTCCATTCATCCTGCTTTTTTCAAAAGGAACGGCTTGCAATCTGATGATTTTGTCGCAACTGTTAATATCAGCCGTATCGGTTTATATTTTAGCCCTTACGGCCGGGAACATATTCAAAAGCAATACAGCTTTTTACATAGCCTTTGTATTATACTCGTTAAGCTGCTATACTTCCTGTTTCGATGGTTTTCTGCTCACAGAAAGCATCACCACTTCCTTCCTCATTTTTGCAGTTTATCTGTTTATACTGTATTTTGAAAAAGGCAGGTATCCCTATATTTTTCTATCGGGAGCATTTCTCACTTGGGCAATTTTCTGCCGGCCCGTTCTGCTGCCGTTCCTCTTCTTTTTCTTTATATTCCTTGTTCTGAAAGCTCCCCGCAGAACAGGCAGCTACTTGCTCTTTTTTTCATCCTTCATTATTTGCGATGCGGCATGGATAAGGCATAATTACAAGGCATACCACATTATAGCTCCGCTGCTGAATAATACACATACCTTTTTCAATCCCATAATTGGAAGCAAGACAAATGCACCCAAAGAATATTTTACAAACGGCCTCTCGCCCGATACGGTTGTGGATATTCATGCCCTGATGGAAAAATACGGACAGGCCTGGGGCGCACCCACCATTTACGAACTGGATGACATTTTCTTTAATGAACGCAACCACCGCCTGCTGCTTGTAAATACTGACGCAGTGCCCCAATACAGCTATACCTCCAAGTTCAACCGCGACAGCCTTGAGAAGCTGAACAGGATGATAGATACCGTTAACCTGGAAGGCATGACAAACCGGCAAAAAAGAGCACTCGCCGTAGTAATAGACGGGAAGATTGATAATTACATCGCATCGCTGAAAAAGGAGAAACCCTTTGTTTATTATATTAAGGCGCCATTGATTTTACTTCGCCGTTTTGTAATGACATCCGGATCGCAATTACTGTTCGATAAACCCGTAAGCCGCAGCAATCCCGCAGCGTATGCAATTAAACTGCTCTTTGCCCTGCTCTATTATTTTGTACTTGTAACGGCGGTATTTGGTATGATAAGGATGTGGAAACAGTTCTTTAATTTCCGCTCCTTCCAGTTTTTAATTATGGGCATAGCGCTGTACATCATACTTGTTCACCCGCTGGTACTTCGATTTTGCGACTGGCGCTATTCCGTGCCGGCGTATCCTTTTTTGCTCCTGTGCTCGGTTGCAGGCCTTGCACCTTATCTTAACAAGATGAAGGGTAACCGTAAGTAAACACCGGCACTTCGGCCCGCACTTTCAATTCCTTTTCTTAAAATATTATTTAACCCTGCCAAGGGCTTTCAGGGTCTTCTTTATGCCCTCGAAGTCGGGGTAATCGCCTGCCTTTTCAAGTATCTGCGCAAAGCGCACAATGCCATTCCTGTCAATTACGAATGAGGCTCGTTTCGATACGCCCTTCATTCCTGCTATCCACGTGGCGTATTTACAACCGTAAGCAGTTATTGCTTTTTTGTTGAAGTCGGACAGCAATGTAAAATTCACACCGAATAATTCCCTGAACTTGGCAAGGGCAAAGGGTCCGTCCACCGATATGCCGAATACTTTTGCATTCAGTCCGTCGTAAAACTTCAGTTCGTCGTTGGTTTGGCGCAAGGCCTTGGTACAAACGCTTGAGAAAACGGCGGGGAAAAAGAGCAGGACAACATTATTTCCCTTCAATGAATCAAGAGCCACCATATTCAGATTGGTATCCGGCAGTTCAAAATCGGGGGCTTTATTCCCTATGGCGGCGGGCATAATTAAAATCTATTATTGGTACTTAGTGTTTTTACTTTCATTCACAAACCGCTTGTTCAGTTTTTTTGCATCGGAAGAATTAGAAAAAAGACAGCGCGAAGAGGTTTAATTTCCTGCGCTGTCCTTGTATTTTTATTTACTTTTTATTGGCCAGATACTTTGCCACGCCTTCATGCGAGCCTACAAGGGCTTTATCTCCTTTTTTCCAGTTGGCGGGGCATACCTCGCCTACTTCTTCAAAGTATTGCAGGGCATCCACCATACGCAAAGCCTCATCCACGCTTCTTCCTAACGGAAAATCGTTGATTAGTGAGTGGCGTACAACTCCCTTCTTGTCAATCAGGAACAGGCCTCTTAATGCAATCATGGCGCCATCGGCAGTGAGTTCGCCGTTTTCATTCATTTTATATTCGCCCGACAGAACCCCGTACTGTATGGAAATTATTTTTGATGTATCTGCCACAATGGGATACATGACTCCCTTTATGCCGCCTTGCTCTTTAGTGGCCTGCAGCCATCCCCAGTGCGATTCTTCGGTATCGGTAGAGCATGCCACGAGCGCCACGTTGCGCTTTTCGAACTCTGCCGCCGCCTGCTGGAACGCATGCAGTTCGGTAGGGCATACAAAAGTGAAATCCTTCGGGTAAAAGAAGAAGACAACATATTTTTTGCCAATGTACTGTTCCAGAGTAAAGTCATTTATAATCTGGTCGCCCATGGCTACCGCTTTTGCTTTAAAAGCCGGAGCTTTTTTCCCTATTAATGATGTCATAATAATATTTGGTTTAGAGGTTAGGTTTAGTTAATGCCGCAAAGATATGCCAGAATAATGAAATAAGAGATATAAATTGAACTATGCCCGTTCCGGGGCAATAAGTAACTGCATTTCTGACTAAACCGGTGGTTTGGTCTCGTAAGAAAAGTTTATCATACTAAGATAACTCACCTGCCCTGTGCAGTGCTATGGTCAGCTCCTGTTGCGTTGCTGCGCAGCCATTAAATTACCAGCCCAGTATATATGCAAACATAAGCGGGGCCACAATGGTGGCATCGCTTTCTATGATAAAGCGGGGTGTTTTATCCGACAGCTTGCCCCATGTTATCTTTTCATTGGGCACCGCGCCCGAATAGGAGCCGTAGCTGGTGGTTGAATCAGAAATCTGGCAGAAATATGACCAGAAGGGGGTGTCGGTTCTTTCAAGGTCCTGCGAAAGCATTGGCACCACGCATATCGGGAAATCGCCTGCTATGCCGCCGCCTATCTGGTAAAAACCTATGCCCTTGCCTTTGGAACTGGCGGTGTACCAGTTGGCAAGCCACATCATATATTCTATTCCGCTCTTTACAATGCCGGGCTGAAGTTCTCCCTTTATGCAATACGATGCGAAAATGTTGCCCATGGTGGAATCTTCCCAGCCGGGCACAATAATGGGCAGGTTTTTTTCAGCCGCTGCCATCATCCAGCTGTTCTTCGGGTTTATCTGGTAATGTTTCTTCATTGCTCCCGACAGAAGTAGCTGGTACATATATTCATGAGGAAAATAACGCTTGCCTCCGTCGAGCGCTTTTTTCCATATTTTATGGATATGCGACTGAATCCTGCGGAAGGCTTCCTCTTCCGGTATGCATGTATCGGTTACGCGGTTAAAGCCGTGTTCAAGCAGATCCCACTCTTCTTTCGGAGAAAGCTGCCGGTAATGCGGCACCCGTTTATAATGATCGTGGGCCACCAGATTCATGATATCTTCCTCAAGGTTGGCGCCGGTGCACGAAATAATCTGTATTTTGTCCTTGCGGATCATTTCGGCCAGCGATATGCCCAATTCTGCCGTGCTCATAGCCCCGGCAAGGGTAACCATCATTTTGCCGTTTTTTTTCAGGTGCTCTGAATACGCCTTGGAAGCATCAACCAGGGTTGCCGAATTAAAATGCAGGTAATGCTTTTCAATAAAAGTGGAAATCGGTCCTTTAGCCATAGCTCTTGGTATTTTGGAGGCAAAAATAAAATCATTTCCGAAGCAAAATGCATTATCTTCATTTTCCCTTCATTTTATATGCTTTACTTTGCTTTCACATTCCAAATTAATCAACCAATTAAAAATTTGAATTATGAAAAAGACAGGTTTAATTCTCGCTTCGATGTTACTCTTCGCAGGTTTAACATTCGCACAGGAAGGCACAGCAGCAGGAGCCGGCAAGGCCCACAAAGCAAAAGCAGCTTCTAAAGGCACCAAAACTGCTACAACAAAAAAGAGCACCGCAACACCGGTAAAGCAGGCCCCGGCAAAAAAATCCACAACAAAGCCGACTGCAACGAGCACAACCACCGGAACCACCAAATAAGTTCCGAAGGTTATTCTTTTGTAAAGACTGTCCGCCCAACGGCGGATGGTCTTTACAATTTTATGTTTATAGATGGGTGTAAAAATTAAGGCGCAATATTTTAAATAAATGATTTCGGTAAACGGTATAACAGTAAGCTTCGGCGGGTTCACACTTTTTGAAAATGTAAGTTTTCTGGTCAACAGCAGAGACAGGATAGGCCTTGCAGGTAAAAACGGTTCCGGTAAAAGTACCATGCTGCGGCTTATTACCGGACTTCAAACCCCAAGCGCAGGCAGCATAAGCAAGCCCAATGGCATCACCATTGCTTATCTCCCGCAGGATATGGTGCACCAGCACGGCAAAACTGTCTTCGACGAAGCAAAAACCGCCTTTGTGGAAATACAGACCCTCGAGAAGAGGCTTGCTGAAATTAACCACGACCTCGAAACACGAACCGACTACCAGTCGGATTCCTACAGCAACCTGATTACGGAAATAACCGATATCACCCACAGGCTCGAAGTGCTCGGCTCATCAAACATGGATGAAGAAATTGAGAAAAAGCTGAAAGGCCTTGGCTTCGACCGCAAGGATTTCACCCGTCAGACATCGGAGTTCAGCGGCGGCTGGCGCATGCGTATAGAACTGGCAAAGCTGCTGCTGCAAAAGCCCGACGTGCTTCTGCTCGACGAGCCCACTAACCACCTCGACATTGAATCGGTGCAATGGCTGGAAGAATTCATGGAAACATTCCCCGGAGCAGTCGTGCTTATCTCCCACGACAAAAAATTTCTTGATAACGTTACCACACGCACCATTGAAATATCCAACAACAAGATATACGACTACAAAACCAATTACAGCCATTACCTTGAACTGCGGAAGGAAAGACGCGAACAACAACTGGCTGCCGCAAGAAACCAGCAGAAAATTATAAATAAAACACAGGTTCTCATAGATAAAAACCGCGCCAAGGCAAGCAAGGCCGCATTTGCCCAGTCGCTCATAAAAAAACTCGACAGGATGGAGCGGGTGGAAGTGGAAGAGGAAGACACCGCGTCCATGCACTTCAGGTTCCCTCCTCCGCAACATAGCGGAAAGGTGGTTCTTACGGTAAAAGACGCAGGCAAAAGTTATGACACAAAGAAAATATTCTCCCACGCAAGTTTCATTCTGGAAAAAGGCGACCGCATTGCTTTTGTGGGCAGGAACGGAGAAGGGAAGACAAGCATGATGAAAATGATTGCAGGGCAAACCGCTTTTTCAGGAACCCTGCAATTGGGACACAGCGTGCTCATGGGATACTTTGAACAGGATCAGGCTGAAAAACTGGACCCGGAAAAAACAGTGTACGACACCATAGAAGATCTTGCGGTCGGTGAGGTACGGGGGCGCATACGCAACCTGCTGGGCGCTTTTCTGTTCAGCGGTGAAGATGTGGACAAAAAAGTGAAAGTATTAAGCGGCGGCGAACGCGGAAGACTGGCATTGTGCAAGCTACTGCTGCAGCCCTACAATCTGCTCCTGCTGGACGAACCCACCAACCACCTCGACATCCGTTCAAAAGAAATTTTGAAACGCGCCCTGCTCGATTACCAGGGAACTCTTATCATCGTTTCGCACGACCGCGATTTTATGGACGGGCTGGTTACCAAAATATATGAGTTCCGCGAAGGACACGTAAAGGAACATCTCTGCGACATCAATGAGTTTATGCGCAAGAGAAAGCTTGAGAGATTGAGCGAGCTCAAAACTTTCGGCAACCCGCCGCCTGATAAGAAGGAGGCACAGGTTAAACTGCCTGCCGGACAAAATGATGAAAGCCGGGAACCTGTATCGCAGGAGAAACGCATAAAACAGATACAGAAAGAGATTAAGAAAATTGAAGAGGAGATAGAAGGGCTGGAGAAGGTAAAATCGGCATCGGATAAAAAAATTAACACACCGGGTTTCTATGAAACGGAAGATACCACAGCCTTTTTTAAAGATTATGCCGGTCTGAAAGAAAAAATGGATGAAAAATTCAAGAGGTGGGAGGATCTTAGCCGACAGCTCACATCCCTGAATTGAACCTACGGCATCCGTCAGCCTATAGTGCAAACTACAAAAATCCCATGCAGGCAGCATGGCAGGGGGATATGGCTTATACGCTTTTTGCCTGTAAAAGAGTTTATTTTACTTGCGGCAGTTCAGGTGTACTAAATCGTTTTTAGCACTTTTGTAATTCTCAAGAAAAGTACATACATTTGTCAAATCAATCTACACTCTTATGAGAAGAATTACATTTCCCTTACTGCTTTGTCTCACGTTATTCAGCCTGCCGCTGGCGGCACAGGACTGGGTTGGCATGATGAGAGATCCCCATGCGAATGTGCACGCTGTTCAGCAGGCCTTCAACCGGTGGTACAGCCAAACCCACAAAACCTCAAAGCCAGGGACCGAGGTGCATGCCCCGAACGGAAGGGAAAGCGAAGAGGACGAATGTAACGAACTATTCAGAAGATGGGAATGGTTTAATGTGCCGCGCGCCGCACCCAACGGCACCCGAGCCGATTTCAATCTGGTCGGCAGGGAATATCATAACTACCTCATTCAGCATCCTGTACAAGCGCCTCATCAGCAAGGGCCGCACAACTTTCAGCCGGGCGGAACCTGGACATACGTGGGCAACACCCAGGTACCAACAAACAGCAACACGGGCTTTGGAGGCGACGGCAGGGTGAACAGGATCCGATTCATGCCGGGCAATTCAAACATCATGTTCGCCTGTGCAGCCTCCGGCGGTTTATGGAAATCGACCAACGGCGGAAGCAGCTGGTCAACCAATACCGACCAGCTTGGCGACCTTACAACAAGTGATGTAGCCATAAATCCGCTTAATACCAATATCATGTATCTTGCTACCGGCGACGGCGACGGAATACAATCCATTTACCCAGACCCTGCCACCATCGGCGTGCTCAAGTCAACCGACGGCGGCCTTACATGGAATGCAACAAGCCTTTCTTACACCCTCGCCAATGCGGGGGCCAATTATTATTCTGTAAATGAACTGATCATTGATCCCAGTGATACAGCAGTAATCATTGCCGCCACAACCATGGGTATTTACCGCACGGCCAACTCCGGATCTACCTGGACCCTTGCCGGCGGCACAGGCTCCGGCAATGCTACCTGGTTCCATTCAATTGCTTTTCATCCGGGAAACCCTAATGTTGTTTACGCCTGCACTTCCAATGTAATCAATGGTATTGGAGGTAATTTTTTCCGTTCCGTCAATAACGGGGTAAGCTGGACCAACATTACAAACGGATTACCTTCCAACGCCACCGCGGAAGGAATGGCATTAGCCGTTACCCCTGCCGATACCTCATTGGTTTATGTGCTTGCAGACAGAACCGGAACATACGACTACCAGGGATTATATGTATCCAACAACGACGGAGTATCTTTTACCATGCAATCAGGTTACCCTACCCAGCCCAACATTCTTGGCAACAACGACGCCTTCGGACCCGGCTTTGGATACGGACAAGGCTGGTACGATCTTACCCTTGCCGTTTCACCCACCAACAAAGACTCCATTATGGTTGGAGGAGTAGATACCTACCTTTCAACCGATGGAGGCGTAACATGGGCACAGAGTTCCGACTGGCTGGCCAACGGCGCTCCCTTTGTTCATGCCGATATTCATCATATAGAACCTGTGCCGGGTAATTCGCTCGGCTTTGCAGTTGCCTGCGACGGCGGTGCATTTATTACCACCAACGGCGGTCCTAACTTTTCGGATATAAGCAACAACCTCGAAATAGCCCAGCAGTATTCCATCGGCCCCTCGGCAACGGTAGCGGGCAGGTGGATTACCGGATGGCAGGATAACGGCACCAACCTCTCTACCGCACCCTGGGCACAGGTACTGGGCGGCGACGGAATGGTATGTTTTATAGACTGGTCGGTACCGGGCGCGACAACTTTTTATGCTGAAAATCCAAATGGCGCACTGCAGCGTTCCACCAACTCGGGAGGAACATGGAGCAATATTACCACAGGAATAACAGAAGCCGGACCCTGGGTTACACAATGGTGTCAGGATCCCAAAACCGCTGCCACTCTATATAGCGGGTTCAGAAACGTATGGAAATCCACCAATTCGGGAGGATCATGGACCAGAATAGGCACCTGGGGTACCAGTTCAATTACAGCACTGGCGGTAGATTCTGCTAACCCGGCTTATATCTATGCTGCGCAGTCAAATATGATACAATACACCACCAACGGTGGCGCCTCGTGGACTAACATTACAGGCACCCTGCCCGTTGGTTCGGCAAATATCACAGGCATCGCCGTAAAATCCAAATCGCCTTCGCACGTCTGGGTTACCTTTTCAGGATATTCGTCGGGT
>JABEUT010000170.1 GCA_013044305.1 Bacteroidia bacterium | reverse complement strand
TAATAAATCCGCATGAAGAAAATTTTACAATTTCTTCTTGAATTGAAGTTAGCAGTTTTATTTGCATTGTTCCTTTTGCATTTTCCGGTTAGTGCTCAAAACAGCCAGTGGCTAGAGCAGGGAGGCGGACAGAAGCCTGATGAGGCATACAGCATTTCAACCGACGGCAGCAATAACACCTATACCACAGGTTACTTTACAGGCAACGCCAAATTCGGAGCCAACACTCTGGTCACGATGGGGGTGTCAAACATATTTGTTACAAAAACCGACGTCAACGGAAACTACCTATGGGCCGTTCAGGCGGGGGGCAACGGGCAAAACAGCCGTGGGCTTGCCATAAAAACAGACCTGGGAGGTAACAGTTATGTTACAGGATGGTACTATGGCATTGCGACGTTCGGAACCTATACGCTTACAAGCAGCGGCAAGCAGGACGTATTTATTGCAAAGTACAACTCGTCGGGCCAGTGCCAATGGGCTGTAAGCGGCGGCGGCAAAGGGGGTGACATAGGCAATGCCATAACAATAGACAACCTCGGGAACCCGGTTGTAACAGGCGAATTTCAGGATACTGCCGTGTTTGGAAGCTTTTCTTTAAAAGCCACGGGCAGTAACGTAAATGTTTTTACAGCCAAGCTGGATGCCGCCAGTGGCAACTTTATCTGGGTAAAATCGGGTACCGGTCCACATAGCGACAGGGGTTTGGGAGTGGCATGCGACCCTTCGGGCAATGTGTATGTGGAGGGAAGTTTTACCGACACCATTACTTTCGATTACCTTCATAAAGGGACTATCTATAATGCCATATTCCTAATCAAATATACCAATGCCGGCAAGGAGGTATGGTTTACGACGGCTGCGGGTTCAATTTACGGCATAGCCAATGCCATAGCAGCAGACGCGAATAATCACATTTACATGACCGGTGATTTTCAGGGTATACTTTCATTTTTCTGGAATAATCATCAAACCAATTTGAAGCACATATATGCCAACCGTATCTTCGTTTGCAAATACGATACTGCAGCCAACCTGTTGTGGGATACCTCCGATGCTTCTTCGAGTTGGGTTACTTCTCGCAATCTTGCAGTAGATAATAACGGGAATGTGAATATCATAGGTCATTTCCGATGTGTGATGAACAGCTTTGCCGACCGCTATGGTCAGGGAACCTTCAACAGTGTTGGTTTCTGGGATGTGTTTGTTGCCAATTACAGCTCCATTAAAACCTCTTCCTGGCAGTGGAGTCAGCAGATTGGCGGCGACAAAAACAATTACGGTTGGGGAATCACACTTGACAATTCAGGCGATATATTTACATGTGGCAGTTTCGACCTGAACATGGTGGTTGCAACAGGATCGAATTTTTTAGGTTATCACGCTTCCCTTGTTAATCCGGGAATACCGCCCTACTGTTCGGACCCGAATTATGGAAATTTTGAGGAATTCAGGACATACGGAAACCTTGATGCGTTTATCGCCAAACCAATAGACTATAACCGCGTGCCTTACGATTATTATTACAGGAGCGCCAACACCTGCCTGCGTCCTTTTGTCGGCGTTTGCATAAACAATTCATCCTTACTCGACACCTGTATGGACACCGTTCAGTTCTGCGTTAGGGGAACCTTGTATGCCAATTCACATGCATATAAGGGAGCGGGATTTTATGATGGTTATTTTGACAACAACGATTATTACGGAGGAGAGCCTGGTCCTTATTTCCGGTATCAATGGTCAAACGGATCAACAAAGGATACCAGTATGGTTAGCTCCAGCGGGTGGTATCATGTTACACAAATCTCGTGGGACAGTTGTTTTATCAGTACCGATAGTGTGTACGTAATCATTCATCCGTTGCCACCCAAACCTGTTATTTCAGATAACGTAATTATCAATACCAACGCAATTAATCCGCAGCCTATTGTCCTTTGCCGAGATTCGGTGCTGCTTACCGGCGGCAATTACGGCAATAACAAATACTACTGGTACGACAGCACATTGGCTGTACAGGTGAATTCAGATTCCCTATGGGTTCGTGCCTCCGACAGCGATTATTGTCATTTTATTGTGGTAGACAGCAATGGATGCCAAAATGACAACTTTGTAAAGATTGTACTTGACAGCGCACTGCCGAAAATAATTCCCAAACTATACTGTGTGCAGGATACAGCAGATCATGATACCGTTACCCTCTGTCAGGGCGGCTATTTTGTAATGTATGCATACGACAGCATTTCCAATCCTTTGCATAAAGAAGGTTATTGCATCCCGCCCAAATTCCGGACACAAATTTATTGGCACGCAGGAATTAACCCAGCCGCATATTCAAGAAGGCAGGACTGTGCGAATAATTATGGAGATAATAATACCTTCTATCCTTCCGATTCGGGATGGTATTATATAACCGATACAGTTGTAAGAAAGAATACCTGCGGTAGTGACATGTATGTAACAGCCGATTCAATATATGTTAAGCTTCATCCTAATCCGGTAATACAACTTACCGTAAGCCCGAATCAAACGATATGCCCGGGCGGCATTGATTCGGCTTTGCTTATTGCCAGTTGCAATTACCCTTTCAGGTGGTCGACGGGTAGTACCAGTGACAGTATCTGGGTGATCCAGACCGGACCCTATACCGTTAGTTCCACTGCGACAAATCAATGGGGATGTTCTGCAAGTGCGTTGCAATCAGTAAGGGTTGATACACCACCCCAGCCCCTGATCACCATGAATCCTTCAAACGGAATTATCTGCCCTTACGATTCAGTTTACCTGCAATGCTCCGGCGCCGGAACCTTTAACTGGTATGGGCCGGTCGGACCTTTCGGCGGTAATCAGAATTATGCCTATGGCAATGTGCCGGGGCTCTATTACTGCGTATTACACGACTTAAACGGTTGCAAACTATTATCTAACACGGTAATACTCGAACAATACACAACGCCGTTTCTGTGGGCATATCCCAGTCCATTTCTTTGCTGGGGAGATTCTGTATTGATTCATGTGGCCTGTTCTCCGGGCGCAAATATCCAGTGGCAGCCGCCGCTTTATGGCAGCGATAGCCTGCAATATGTAAAAGCAGCGGGAACCTATACCTGTACAGTTGTTTCCTGCGGCATAGTAACCAACGCCACAATTACAATAGGGCTGCGCAACATCGGTGCCGGAATCAAGGTAACAAACCCCATACTGTGCAGCCCTGGCGATTCAGCTATACTTACTGCCGATTCGGCAATGGCTAATTATTTGTGGATGCCCGGTAATTATAATTCGCGCACAATAATCGTAAAAACCGGCGGCATATATTCCCTTACGGTTACCGATTCAGGCGGATGCAAAGGCACCAGCAGCGTAATTATAAAGCAGGGAATTCCGATGCACGATTCCATATCGGCGCTCCAGAATATTAATTGCTATAACAGCAATACCGGAAGCATTACGGCAGGGGTGAGGGGAGGAACCATGCCATACACTTACCAATGGAGTCCGCCGGCAGGCAGCAGCGCCACTATAACCGGATTGTCAGCAGGCACGTATAGTGTACAAATTACCGATTCCAACGGTTGCCAGGCAACAGCATCGGCAGTTATCGTATCTCCATCCAAACCTCTTCATGACAGTTTATATTCAATTAAATTGCTTTGCTGCAATACCAATACAGGCAGCGCAGTTGTTGTGGCTTCGGGAGGCTGGGGCGGATATAAGTACTTGTGGAATCCGGGCGCGCAAACAAGCAGCAGTATCACAGGACTAACTGCGGGAACATATACGGTAACCATTACCGACTCTTTGGGCTGTACTCTTACCGACAGCATTATTGTAACACAACCGGCCTGTATTGTGTTAAGCGACACAACAGTGAACGCACATTGCGAAAACAATGACGGACAGGCTTCGGTGTCGGCAACAGGCGGTACAGGCAATTACACATATCTCTGGAACCCCGGCGGGCAAACCACATCAACCATCACAGGATTAAGCGCCGGAACCTATACCGTTACAGTAACCGACGCGAACGGCTGTTCGGCATCTGCTGTAGTAGTTGTAAGGCACAGTGACGATGAAAGGGCAATGATAAGATTAAACACCGATTCCGCCTGCCGCGGACAAAGCATAACTATGACAGTTACCGGCGCACAATCCTACCTATGGTCTAACGGAGCCACCGATTCAAGCATTGTATTTATTGCAGACAGCAGCATGACCTGGAGTGTAATTTGTACAAAAGGAATTTGTGCCGATACTTCCCGCGCCAAATTTTATTGCTACCCTCCGTTGCAAACAGGAAGGCATAATGGCTTAATCGTTTGTCAAGGTCATTCTGATACCGTTTTCGCAACGGTTTCGGGCGGAAAACCACCTTACATATATCAATGGAATAATGGGATAACTGCAGACAGCCCCGGACCGTTCATCATGGATGCAGGCATTTCTGTTATTTACATTTGTAACATTTCAGACGGATGCAGTTACAGCGCCATAGATTCAATTTCTGTCAATGTTGTCCTCAAGCCTGTAGCCATGTTTGAAGTATCGCCGGATACCGTGGCCCCAGGTGATGCCGTAAACTTTATAAACCAAAGCAAATATGCGGCTTCATACCTTTGGAACTTTGGCAACGGAACAACCGGTACAGATTCCGGTATGATCACTTACACCTTTCAGCATTCAGGCGCTTATCAGATCATGCTTATAGCCTTTAATTCCCTCGGCTGTCCTGATTCAGCAAGCGAAGTTTTAAATGTAAAGGACAAGGTGCTTTTCCCCAATATATTTACCCCTAACGGCGATGGTAAAAACGATATGTTCATGGTAAAGATTTCAGAAGCGTTGTGCTATAATTGCCAGATATATAACCGCTGGGGAACGCTTATGTATGAATCGGACGACATTAATAGGGGATGGGATGGAAAGGACAGGCGGACAGGCGATGCAGCTTCCAATGGCGAATACTATTACATTGTCCATTATTGCGACAAGAACAACACCCCGTTCACTCGATACGGTTATTTTACCCTGATAAGGTAAAGTACAGAGCATAGCCCCATAAGCAGAGTGGTATATTCATTCATGATACCCTTAGGAGGAGACTTTTAACTACAAATCCCTGCGCAATGGTGCGCAGGGATTTTTCATTTTTTCGATGAGCAGACAGATTACTTCTTGGCTGCTTTTTCTTTCTTAGCAGTTTTTTTCTCTGCTTTTGCTACTTTCTTTTCCTTAGTAGCCACTTTCTTTTCTTTGGTTGCAACTTTCTTTTCCTTGCCTTTTTCTTGTCTCGGGCTTGCAAAAGATACTCCGGCAAACAGAACCAGAGAGGCTAAAATCACACTGATCTTTTTCATGACTTTTTGGTTTTTGCCCTTGGGTATTTTCTTTTATACTTGAGGGCTGGTTTGTATATTAATTTCTGAAATCAAAGGTAGGGCAGCCGAATGAAGAAAGGGTGAAGAGAAAGGAGCCAAAAGTTAAAATAGTTTAAAATGGTATATTTGTAAAAACAATATCAGGATGAAGGACTTTATAATGATGACCGCGGCACTGTTCATTTTTTGGGGTTCAACTGCACAAACCATTGAGAACGGCAGCCACAGCACCACAGGCTACATAAACTCCGACGGTACCATTGAAAATTCGAGCCACTCCACCGCAGGGTACATCACCTCCGACGGAACCATTGAAAACTCAAGCCATTCTACCATCGGCTATATTTCATCCGACGGCGAAATAGAGAATGACAGCCACTCCACCGTAGGGTATGTGCGGGACGACGGCACCGTTGAAAACTCAAGCCATTCCACCATAGGATACATTCAGACAGACGGAACAGTAGAGGACGATAGCCACAGCACCATCGGGTATGCTCCCGGCATCAAAAAAGAATGGGCGGCGGTCTGCTTCTTTTTCTTTCATTTCAATTAAACTATAAAATTAAACTAACCAGAGTAACCGGCACACAGTAATCAGGATTAAATTATCCATGAACCAAAATATACTTGAAGGCGTTAAATGTTGCGTATGTTCCAATGCCGACCCTTCCCGATTTAAAGTAAAATACAGCAAAAACGGAATTGATATTGTTCAATGCGAAAATTGCTCCTTTATTTTTATACCTCCTTTCTACCGCAAAGGAGTAAGCTATACCGACTATAAGAATGCCGAAGTTGCCAATCAGGTGCGCAAAGGCAATAACTGGGTAAAACTGCAGCGCCATTTTCTGCGGTACAAGCTCATAAGGAAATATAAGTCCGGAGGCAAACTATTTGACCTCGGCGCCGGATGGGGGCACTTTTTGCTTGCCGGCAGAATGCTCGGTTATGAAGTAAGCGGCATCGAGATATCAGAACAGCCCTTTCTTTATGCAAAAAACGACCTGAAGCTGCCAGTGGATCACATAGATTTTTTTGAGATGCCTGACAGCAATAAATTTGATATAATAACCATGTGGGATGTGCTTGAACATATTGACCGCGCCGACACGGTGGTGGAAAAGTGCGCCAGAATGCTGCAGCCCGGCGGGTGCCTAATTATTCAGGTGCCGCAGATAGATAGCTACATTGCAAAAAAACAGGGTGCCGACTGGGGTATGATGGGGCTTGACCATGTCAACTATTTTTCGAAACAAACCCTAACCCGGCTGCTGGAGAAAAACGGATTTCGGGTTAAAACCATACGGTCCTCTTTCGAAATAAAGCTTTTTATCATGTACACAATCTTCCCGTTCATCAATAAGTTAAAGAAGAAGAAAAATGAAACGGGCAGCGCCGCAGTCAACCAGGGCGGCACAAACATTTCGGCAAACAGGCAATCGTTTTTTAACCGCTTTACCAGTGCGCCAAAATGGGTGCTGCATATATTTATTTTATTCCACAATATGGTTTACAATACGCTTTCGGCCTTGAATATAGGTGAAGAAATGATAGTGGTAGCGGAAAGAATCGTCAGTGAACCGTCATCAGTAAGTACTAATAACTCATAAATAATTGAAGTTCCCTCTCACAATAAAACTGGCAAGCTGGCTTATAATCGGCATCTTGGGAATTGTTATCCTGATTTATGCGAAGGACTTTCTTTTACCGCTGGTTGTTGCCGCGCTGTTAGCCCTTCTGCTATACCCCGTTTATAATAAACTAACCAAATGGAAGGTCCCCGACCTGCTCGCAGGGATTATAACTGTACTGCTGGTCATTATCATCATAGTGGGTGTAATATTACTGGTGAGCAAGCAGATTAGCGGTATGGTAAGCGATTCAGGGAACCTGGTCGGGAAGATGAATGATAAACTTAATCAATTTCAAAATTACATTAAATTGCATGCAGGAAGTGATATTTTTACCAATTGGCTGGGAACGCTAAAGAACAAATTATTAGAGTATTCGGGAGGTATGGTAGGCGTAACCATTACGGGCACAACAGGCTTATTGAGCGGTCTTGTCCTCGTGATTGTGTATGTATTCTGCTTCCTGCACTACCAGCTCATTTTCAAAAAATTCGCCTTTACGCTGATGAGCCACGAAAGACAAGACCAGGCAATGTCCATTGTAGAGAATGTTCAAAAGCTGGTTCAAAATTATCTTCTCGGACTGATTACCGTTATCATGATTATAGGCATATTCAATACCATCGGTTTGCTGTTGCTGGGTATTGACCATGCCATATTCTTTGCATTTCTTACCGCATTTCTTACCGTAATACCCTATATCGGCATAAGCATTGGCGCGCTGCTGACCGCCATATACGCTTTTCTGACGAAGGATACTCCATTACCCGCCTTAGGAGTAGTTCTGGTACTTCTCTTTATACAATTTCTCGAATCGAATTTTATTACGCCCCGTATTGTGGGAAGGCGGGTCAGCGTCAACCCGTTCGTCGCCATTGTAGTATTACTTATCGGGCAGCAGATATGGGGAGTGGCAGGCATGATTTTAAGCGTACCCATAACTGCCATCCTCAAGGTGTTTCTGGATGCCAACCCCTCTACACAGGCGATAGGCTATTTTTTGGGTACCGAACTCACCAACAAAAATCATGGGGGCGGAGGCGGTAAAAAGCAGTCAGGTTAAAATTCCGCCCGTGAACACTTTTTCTTACTTTTGCGTTCCAATTTTTAGGAGAGGTGCCTGAGTGGCCTAAAGGAGCAGTTTGCTAAACTGTCGTATTCGGAAACGGGTACCGGGGGTTCGAATCCCCCCCTCTCCGCCTTCGCCTCGCCGAGAAAATGGACAAATGGAATTATTGTGGACCGTATATATCTTAAATGTTCAGATCAACACTTTTATGTTGGCTGCACAGAAGATTTGGATGAAAGATTGAAAAGGCATAGAAATTATGGAGTGCCCGCTACCGCTGGCAGATTACCAATAGAATTAATTCATACAAGTTCTTTTCCTGATAAATATAAAGCCTTTGCTTTTGAGAAATACCTGAAATCCGGATCGGGAAGAGCTTTTATGAAAAAGCATTTTATTGTAGCCTCCCCATAACGGGAACACCGAAGGTAAGCCCTTTCTCCACTGAAATTTAACCCATTGAAAAATGTCCTGATTTTCAGTGGTTTTCCTTTAGCACAGATGTTCGAAAAAACCGCCTTTTTTCCGGTGTAACGTAATTTGCTCCTTTTCAATATATTATAAGTCCGGAATATTTTAGAGAAAATGTTAATAAGGGGTTAAGTTAAGGAATAACTTTGCATAAATCGCACATTGCTTATTTCCGTTTACTCTATAGCTTTTTTCTACT
>JABEUT010000169.1 GCA_013044305.1 Bacteroidia bacterium | reverse complement strand
TCATAGGGTCGCACGTGGTAAGGCTGTTGGTGAACCAGTACCCGGCCTGTAAAATTATTAACCTTGACAAGCTGACCTATGCAGGCAACATGGAAAACCTTGCCGACATAAGCACTAAGCCCAACTATACCTTTATAAAAGGCGACATAAACGATGCTCCCTTTGTAGCCGGGATATTTGAAAAATATGCGGTGCAGGCCGTAGTGCATCTCGCAGCCGAATCGCATGTGGACCGTTCCATTAGCAACCCCACCGAATTCGCCGTTACCAACGTGATAGGCACTATCAACCTGCTGAATGCCGCCAGAAATTACTGGAAAGACAATCGGGATACGCTGTTCTACCAGATATCAACCGATGAAGTATATGGCTCACTGGGCAGTTCCGGATTCTTTACAGAGCAGACCGCTTACAGTCCCCGCAGCCCATACTCCGCCTCTAAAGCAAGCGCCGATCACTTTGTACGGGCATATCATCACACGTATGGCTTGCCTGTGGTTATTTCCAATTGCTCTAATAACTATGGCTCATACCAGTTCCCCGAAAAACTCATTCCTCTTGCCATACATAATATCAAAAGCAACAAGCCGGTGCCTGTTTACGGCAAGGGCGAAAATATACGCGACTGGCTTTATGTGGAAGACCACGCCGCCGCCATCAACCTCATTCTTCATAACGGAGAGGCAGGAAGCACATACAATATAGGCGGATTCAACGAATGGAAGAACATTGACCTTATACGCCTGCTATGCCGTATTATGGATAAAAAACTGAACCGCCCCGCCGGCGCATCCGAAAGGCTTATCACTTTTGTAAAGGACCGTGCCGGGCACGACCTCCGCTATGCAATAGATTCATCGAAGATAAAAAAGGAATTGGGCTGGTCGCCCACGCTGCAATTTGAACAGGGGCTGGAGAAAACGGTGGACTGGTATCTGGCAAACGAAAAATGGCTCTTGGGCATCACTTCGGGCGAATACCAGAAGTATTACAGGGAACAGTACGAAAAAAGATAAGGCCCTGCAACGAAAGTGCGTGACCGATGCATCCTGTTTACCTTGCAAGGAGCATGAACAGGAACAGGTAAAGCCACAGGCCGTCGAGAAAGTGCCAGTATATGGCGCAAATCTTCAGTCCCGAATAATTTCCTGCTGTATATTGCCGGCGTACAGCCCTGAAATAAACCACGAGCAGCGCTATGAGGCCACCGAGAAGGTGGGCAAGGTGCAAACCCGAAATGATGTACAGATAAGAACCCGAAGCTGAACTGGCGCTGCCCATAACATAGATGTTGGCTTTAACAAGCGCCTGCCACCCCATAAACTGACAAATAATAAACACCGTGCCGAGGACGAAAGTGACAAGAATCGCCTTGGGCAAAATGGCAAAATTGCCCCTTTTGGCGAAAGCCGTGGCCATATTCATGGCAATGCTGCTGATGAGCATTACGGCTGTACTGAACCAAAACTGCACGGGCATTTCAAAGTGCACCCAGCTGCCTGTTTCCCTGCGTACCAGGTAGCCGCTGGTAAGTCCGGCGAACATCATGGCAATGCTTACCAGCCCCAGCCACAGCAGTAGCTTATGCGACTTTTCGGTCGATTGCACAGCCAGGGTTTCTTCATTATCCGCCCTTTCAGCCGTAATATCTGGTATGGTAGCGTTCATGGTGTTTAATTTACATGATTAAAGGCAATCATTTTCCGAACAAAACGGCGAGCTGAACTATGGGCAGGTAAAAGAAAGAACCGAACATGAGCTGCCGGGCCGCTTTCACACTGCAATCTTTATAAAGCCGGTAGGCCTGATATAGGAACGCAAGGCTGCAGCACAATATCAGCGCACCCGAAATGAGGCCGGTCATACCGAAGAACCAAGGCAGCAGGCCCAGCGGCACAAGAAAAAAAGTATAAAAAAATATGAGCGAGGCGCTCCGTTTGTCCCTTCCCCCTCCTGATGGCAGCAGGTGAAAGCCGGCTTTGCGGTAATCCTCGTCGGCAACCCAGGCTATGGCCCAAAAGTGCGGAAACTGCCATATAAACTGAATGGCAAACAACAGCCATGCGTAAAATCCTATGCCGTTACCGCTGCCCGCCGCAATATAGCCGAGCATGGGCGCCATGGCTCCCGGGAACGCACCCACAAATACTGCCCACGAGGAAAGCGGTTTCATGGGGGTATAGCCGAAAACGTATGTGAGCAGGGTAATGCCCGACAGAAACCCGCACAGCGGGTTCATAAAGGTCCATAGTATAACTATACCGCTTATGCCCAGGATAAAGGCTACAAGATAGGCTTCGGTAAGGCTCATGCGGCGTTGCGGAAGAGGCCGGTTTGCGGTGCGCGTCATGAGTTTATCCAGGTCGCGTTCTATGATCTGGTTAAAGCCGTCGGAGGCTGCCGTTACCAGAAACCCACCGAGCAGTAACCAAGCAAACTTATGCCAGTCTGTTGCGCCTGATGAGGCTATAAGGTAACCTATGCCCGATGAAAATACCACCAGCGAGGCGAGACGGCACTTGGTAAAAATGGCATAGTCGGATATTTTGCCCGACACCGCCGCCCATACCGACGCCTGTTTAATGCCTATGGCGCCCGGGTCGCCCTCGTATTCAGCATACCTGCCGTTTTGTAACACCTTGGAAGTTTTTTGGAAGTGCAAATTTACACCTTTTAAGGTTTGGCACAATGGGTATGTTTTACTCCTTTAAGGCAAATCAAAAAAATAATGCCATTTCTGAATGTAGTTTTTATAATTCATCTCGGTTATTCAGGCAATCCCCAACAAGATTTCAGTTTATTACCTAAAACAAATACTTGTAATGGGTAAAAAGGGTTGAATCCGGTTCTATCTCCGTGCTGCCATGCGGTGCGGTTTACTCCGCCAGCACCACCACCTTGTCGTTGCGCACTTCCATTATTCCGCCTTTTATCTCGAAAAGATGTTCTTTTTTGGCTGTATCGCGCACCTTCACCTGTCCGGCTTTGAGTGAACTGATGAGCGGGGCGTGGTTCTTTAACACCCCCGTTCTGCCTGCTCTGCCGGGCACGTCCACATATTCGGCATCGCCGCTGAACAATTTTTTATCCGGAGTGAGAATTTCTAAATACACAACTTTTTAATTTGATAATTTGGTGATTTGATGATTCTTAAGATATTGCGTTATTTATTATCAAATCATCAAATTAGATTTATCTGGATTCAGCGAGAAGTTTTTTGCCTTTTTCAATTGCCTGTTCTATGTTGCCTACAAGGTTGAATGCAGCTTCGGGGTATTCGTCCACCTCGCCGTTCATAATCATGTTGAACCCTTTTATGGTATCTTCTATGCTTACGAACACTCCTTTCAGGCCTGTAAATTGTTCGGCCACATGGAAGGGTTGCGACAGGAAACGCTGCACGCGCCTTGCCCTGCTCACCACAAGTTTGTCCTCTTCCGAGAGTTCGTCCATGCCAAGTATGGCTATAATATCCTGCAGTTCCTTGTAACGCTGCAATATCATCTTCACCCTCTGTGCGGTGTTGTAATGGGCGTCGCCCAGCACGGCCGGCGACAATATCCTCGATGTGGAATCGAGCGGGTCAACAGCAGGGTATATTCCGAGTTCGGCTATTTTGCGGCTAAGCACCGTAGTGGCGTCAAGGTGGGCAAAGGTTGTTGCCGGTGCGGGGTCGGTAAGGTCATCCGCCGGAACATATACCGCTTGCACCGATGTAATCGAACCTCTTTTTGTAGAGGTAATCCTTTCCTGCATGGCTCCCATTTCGGTGGCGAGGGTGGGTTGGTATCCTACGGCCGAAGGCATCCGGCCGAGTAGTGCTGATACTTCGGAACCGGCCTGGGTAAACCTGAATATGTTATCTATGAAAAAGAGTATATCCCTGCCGCCCGATTTTTCATCTCCGTCGCGGAAGTATTCGGCAACAGTCAGACCCGAAAGGGCCACTCTTGCGCGTGCTCCCGGGGGCTCGTTCATTTGTCCGAATACGAGGGTTGCCTGCGATTTTGCAAGTTCCTTCATATCTACCAGCGAGAGGTCCCATCCGCCTTTTTCCATTGAGTGCTTGAAGGCGTCGCCATAGCGTATTACGCCTGATTCTATCATTTCCCTTAACAGGTCGTTGCCTTCGCGGGTACGTTCGCCTACGCCTGCAAATACCGAAAGACCTGAATAACTCTTTGCTATATTGTTGATCAGTTCCATGATAAGAACCGTTTTGCCTACGCCTGCGCCGCCGAACAGTCCGATTTTTCCGCCTTTGGCATAAGGTTCGAGCAGGTCAATAACTTTTATACCAGTAAACAAAACCTCGGTTGAGGTGGAGAGGTCTTTGAACTTGGGGGGCTCGCGGTGTATCGCGTAACCGCCTTCATTGGCTATGCTTCCTATACCATCTATGGCTTCGCCAACCACATTGAACAGCCTGCCGTTTATCTTTTCGCCTACCGGCATTTTTATCGGCGAGCCAAGGGCTCTCACTTCCAGTCCCCGGCGTATGCCGTCGGTGGAGTCCATGGCTATGGTCCTTACGGTATCTTCGCCTATGTGCTGCTCGCATTCCAGAATAACCTTCTGCCCGTCGGGTCTTGTAACTTCAAGTGCATCCAGTATGTTCGGAAGCGAACCGCTTTCGAATCTTACATCTACCACGGGGCCGATAATCTGTACAGTTTTGCCCGCTTTTACGT
>JABEUT010000168.1 GCA_013044305.1 Bacteroidia bacterium | reverse complement strand
GCTGCCGGAGGGTAAAGAGAAACAGGAACTGCAGGAACAACTGCGTAAACAGATGAAGGCCGGATCAATCGACGTAAACATCATGTCGAAGGTAGATACCACCCATTATAATAAAAACGACGAGCCTCTGCCGCCCGAATACGCCAATGCCATGTCGTCGCTGCGCGGATATGCTAACAGCAATTTGCATTCCACCATTGTTTTTTCGGCGGGCTACAACCCCAGACTATATGGCTATGTGGAACAGTTCGAAGACTTTTTCCCCGATGAAAAGGGATACCTGAAGAAGAAGATAGCCATAAAGGTGAGCGACTACAGGTCGGCGTTGATACAGGGCAAGGTATTTGCCAAAAAAGGAATTTTTGTTTCAGAATTCAGGGTTGAATCGGGGCTGAATTGCGGCGGACACGCCTTTGCCACAGAAGGCCTGCTGCTTGGTCCCATACTGGGCGAATTTAAAGACAACAGGGAAACCCTGGAAAATGAGCTGTACACCATAAGCAACGCCGCGCTGCAACAAAAAGGCAAAAAAACATTTCCGGCACCCCCCAGGCTGAAGCTGACCGTTCAGGGCGGGGTAGGCACAGGCAGGGAACACAGTTTCCTGCTCGATTATTACCATTTCGATTCCGTAGGCTGGGGAAGCCCCTTTCTGCTTGTACCCGAAGTAACCAATGTGGACGAAGATACACTGTGTATGCTCGCCTGCGCCACAAAGGATGACTATTATCTAAGCAACGCTTCACCTCTCGGCATACCATTCAACAATTTCAGGAAAACTTCCTCGGAACACCTGATAAAAACGCGCATAGACAAAGGCAGGCCCGGCAGCCCCTGTTACAAAAAATACCTTGCCACCAATACCGAATTCACCAATACACCCATTTGCACCGCATCGAGGCAATACCAGCACAAAAAGATAGAGCAGCTCAAAGAAAAGAACCTGCCCCCGGCCATCTACAACAGGGAGTTTAAAAAAATAACCGAGAAGGAATGCCTTTGTGAAGGACTGGGCGCCGCCTCACTGCAAAAAAACAATATAACACACCCGCACAAGCTGGAAGCAGTAACAATATGCCCCGGGCCAAACCTTGCCTATTTTTCGGGTATTCACACCTTGCAGGAGATGGCAGATCATATCTATGGAAGGGCCAACCTGCTTAATTCCCTTAAAAGGCCCAATATGTTTGTTAATGAACTTGTACTGTATATCGATTACTTGAGCGACAAAATAGCCGCAAGCCTTTATGAAACCCAGCCGAATTTTGAAAAGTACATGCAATCCTTTAAAACCAACCTGGTTCAGGGAATAAATTATTACAAGAGCCTGCTGAACCAGTTTGCGGAAACCGAAGCCTATAAAGAGGAGATGACAAATGAGTTGTGCTCCCTTGAAAAAAAGGTTATAGCCATGTCGCTGCCGCGGCACGAAGCCCGAGAGATAATACCATCGGTTTAGCGCCCCCTTCATTCTTGCAACCCCCAGCCCTAGTTGGATACAGGACAGCCGTTTATCGGTAAATAACGATAGAGATTGAAACAAAACATCCCCTCGTTTGCAAATGCTATAAATGCCCACGCACGGGAAAAAAGACCTTTTCTGTTCATCCTTGATTTCGATTGCTCCAAACCAATTGTGCGCTTCATTGACGAAATTAACCCCGACGAGATACTTTTCAATTTCAGGGGATTCACCAACCAGCCTTCCCGGGAAGCAGGCCATACCCATCTGCCCTATTCCTTCAGCAAGTCGCCCATGCCTTTCGGCAAATACAAAGAGCGGTTCCACCGTGTGAAAGAAGAACTGCTGAAAGGCAACAGTTACCTTCTGAACTTAACTTTCCCTACCGCTATTGAAACCTCCTTAACACTAAAAGAAATATTCATACGCAGCAATGCACCCTATAAGCTGCTTTATAACAGCAAAGGGGGAAAGGCACATCAGGGCCTGAATGGGAGCGGTGCGGACTTTGTTGTTTTCTCGCCTGAATCGTTTGTACGAATAAAAAATGGCGTTATCAGCTCCTTTCCGATGAAAGGAACCATAAACGCCGCCATACCCAATGCCCGTAAAATAATACTGGAGGATGCAAAAGAGCTCGCAGAGCATTCCACCATAGTAGACCTGATACGGAATGACCTGAACATGGTTGCCGGCAATGTAAAGCTGGCTCGGTTCCGGTACGTCGAAAGCATCAAAACGCATAATTCGGAACTGTTGCAGGTAAGCTCCGAGATAAAAGGCAAAGTAAAAAAGGAATTGCTCTGCAACTATGGCGAACTGCTTACACGCCTGCTGCCTGCGGGCTCCGTAACCGGTGCGCCCAAACGCAAGACCGTTGAAATTATAAAAGAAACGGAAGGATATGAACGCGGTTATTACACGGGCGTATTCGGGTATTCCGACGGCGAAACCCTTGAAAGCGCCGTGATGATACGCTTTATTGAACAGAACGAAAAGGGGTTGTGCTTTAAAAGCGGAGGCGGAATTACCATTTACAGCAACCCCGAAAGCGAATACCGCGAACTGATTGATAAAGTATATGTGCCATTTGATTGAAACCATAAAAGTTTCGGGGAAACAATTCCTGAATATTGCCTGTCATAACGGGCGCATGAACCATGCGCGGCTGAAACTGTTCGGCAACAGCGATAAGATTGATATCGCGCAAAGCGTTCGCATCCCCGCCGACCTCGGAGAAGGCGTGTATAAATGTACCGTAACTTACAGCCGGAACATAGTAAAGGCGGAATTCAGCCTCTATTCCATACGGAAAATAAGGAGCCTGAAGGCTGTGCATTGCAATAGCATTGAGTATGAATATAAGTACGCCGACAGAAGCCTGCTGAACAGCCTGCTGCAGCAGCGTATGGGCTGCGATGAGATCATTATAGTTAAAGACGGCAAGCTGACCGACACCTCATTTTCCAACATCATTTTATACGATGGCAGCAACTGGGTAACCCCTGATACACCGCTCCTGAAAGGCACCAAAAGAGAAAAACTGCTGCGTGAAGGTTTTATAAGCGAAGCCTCCGTATCAATGAGCGATTTAAATAAATTCGATAAAGTATCCTTAATAAACTCCATGCTGGACCCCGGCGACATTATTGCAGATTGCCGGAATATACTTGCGTAGCATTACTTGATTCGCATCCGAAAGAACCTTGCCTGCCCTGCCAACCAATTGATCTGTTCAGTTGGTGCAAAGGCGCCTTGTTCCACTGCAAATTCGCCCTTTTCAACAAAATGTTGTTAGTAAATGCGGCTTGCCTTCGGGCACCATGGAATATAATCGGGGTAGCTTTGAAAAAAAAATTAAAGATGCTCAAATACACTGTTCTGTTATTCAACCTGATTGGGCTGTTCATGTATCATTTGTTATTTCAGGCAAGTGTTACGGTTACACAGAATCTTCCGGCCACTGCACCTGCTGCCGGCAGTTTTGAAGTGGATGTTACCATAAATAAATCGGATGTATCGGGCTTTGCCAAATTCGAGGAGGACTTTCCCAAAGGCTTCACAGTTACAGCGCTAAAAAGGGAGGGGGCAACCATACTCTCATCCGATAACGATATCAGGTTTATATGGGCTTCGCTGCCTTCCGCATCTGTTATAACTATATCATTCCGCGTTACAGCAGATTCTACGGTATCCGGCGCCCAGGCATTTTCGGGCAAATTTTTATACGTGGTGAACAATGAGCGGCAGGAAGCCGATGCCACACCCGCAACCATTACGATAACCCCTCTGCCAGCCAATCCCGTTGCCGCCGCCCAGCCGCCCCCGGCAGCCGCGCCTGCCGACACCGCAGCCAAAGCCGCGGCTCCTGTAACAGCAGCGCCGGCCATAACCGTTCCGGCGGTGCAAGCAATATCATCGCCTCTCTTTGTTACCCAGTCCTTGTCTGCTTCCACCGTGGCTCCCGCCACCGATATTACAGTTACCCTCATGGTTCACCGCGGAAGCGTAACGGGCTTTGCCAAGCTGGAGGAACCGCTTCCGAACGGGGTGGTAGCCGAAGGCAATGACATGATGGGCGGCTCCTTTACATTCGCCGACGGCAAAGCAAAGTTTGTATGGCTTAACCTTCCTTCAGATTCGGTTTTCTCGGTTTCATACAAAATAACGCCCACCTCTACGGCATCAGGCGAACAGTCGCTTGCCGGTCAGTTTTCCTACCTGCAAAACGACAATGCCATGACTTTCAAT
>JABEUT010000167.1 GCA_013044305.1 Bacteroidia bacterium | reverse complement strand
CTGCAAATATAAACATTTTTTTTATATGACACAATCTAATCTGGCTCTAATATTTATTTCGGGGCTGTTCCTGGTAGCATCGGGCTCCTGCCAAACCCATACAGGCAAAGGCAAGGAAACTGAAGTAGCCATTAATACAACCATGGGCAGGATAGTTGTGGAACTGTATGATGAAACGCCTAAAACCCGCGATAACTTTCTGAAGCTTGTCCGGAGCAACTTTTACGACAGCACCTTGTTTCACAGGGTGATAAAGGAATTTATGATACAGGCGGGCGACCCCGCATCAAAACATGCACAGCCCGCGGCGCTGCTCGGCAACGGAGACGCAGGCTATACCGTGCCCGCCGAATTTGTGCCTTCGCTGATTCACAAAAAAGGGGCCATAGCCATGGCGCGGCAGGGCGACGATGTAAACCCAACAAAGGCCTCGTCGGGGTGCCAGTTTTACATTGTGCAGGGAAAGGTATTTACCAACGAGCAACTGGACAGGTACGAAAAAGCTGCCAACAGCGGACTGGAACAAAAAGTATTCTTTCAGATACTCGACAAGCCCGAAAATGCCGGTGTTAAGCAGCGCTTCATACAATTTCAGAATGCCAGCAGCATTGACAGCCTGCGCGCTATATGGCTGCAGTTTCAGCCCGAGACGGATTCTATCTTTGCCAAAATGCCCCACTTCAGCTTTACGCCGGAGCAAAGAAAGGCTTACACCACCGTTGGCGGCGCCCCGCACCTCGACGGAAGCTATACCGTATTCGGAGAAGTAACAGCGGGAATGGATGTGGTGGACAAAATAGCAGAAGTGCCGGTTGACAGTAACAACCGCCCCCTTACAGATGTTCGCATATTAAGCATGGAAATAGTGAAGTAAAACCTGTATGGAAGAGAAAGTAAAAAAAGTAATAGGCGACATTGAGCAGCACGCGGTAACCACTGCGGAGGAAGCCGAGCAGTTCAGGCTAAAATTCTTGAGCAAGAAGGGAATCATTCCGGCTCTTTTCGAGGAATTCAAGTCGGTTGATGCCGAACAGAGACGTAAGCTGGGCAAAATTCTGAACGAATTGAAAACGGCAGCCGAAGCCAAGTTTACAGCCTGGAACACACAGGCGCCCCTTCAGGCCGGAAAGCAGGAAGGAAAAGGCGTATCCGGCCCCGACCTTACGCTCCCGCCCTACCCTTTTGAGCTGGGTTCAAGGCACCCGGTGTCCATAGTAAAAAGAAGGATTACCGAAATATTTGAGAAAATAGGCTACACCGTGTCGGAAGGACCGGATATAGAAGATGACTGGCACAACTTCGGAGCCCTGAACTTTCCGGCCGACCACCCTGCGCGCGACATGCAGGATACCTTTTTTATCAGCCCGCCCGGCAACCCGCACCCCGCACACCTGCTCCGCACCCATACCTCATCCGTACAGGTCAGGGTAATGGAAGGACAGAAGCCGCCCATACGCACCATTTCGCCCGGGCGCGTTTACCGCAACGAAACCATTTCGGCGCGGGCGCACTGCCAGTTTCACCAGGTGGAAGGGCTGTACATAGATAAAGGCGTTTCCTTTGCCGACCTTAAACAAACGCTTTATTACTTTGTTCACGAATTATTCGGGAAAAAAACGGGAATACGCTTCCGCCCTTCTTACTTCCCCTTTACCGAACCCAGCGCCGAAATGGATATTTCATGTATTATCTGCGGCGGCGACGGATGCAATATCTGCAAGCATTCCGGCTGGGTTGAAATACTGGGCTGCGGCATGGTTCACCCCAATGTGCTTGATAATTGCAAAATAGACAGTTTACTGTACACCGGTTTTGCATTCGGAACAGGGGTGGAACGCATTGCCATGATGCTGTATGGAATAAAAGACCTGCGCCTGTTCTATGAAAATGACATCCGCTTTTTATCGCAGTTCCGCCCGGCGCTCTGATGCCGCCGGAAAGCAGGCATGCAGCACTGCCCGATGTGTCTTTTACAGGACAGGGGTGGCGCTGCTTCTTCTCTTTAGTTTTTTTAATACGCCCTATGCGGCAAGCGGGCAGAGCGATTCGGCTTCGCAGCTGCCCGAATACATGAAGTACCAATGGGATTCGGTTCCGGTTATACATGCCCTTAGCGACGCCGAAAGCAAAATGGGTACAGTGGTGATAAAAGAAAAAAGGATAATAGAATACCGCTATGATAAGCCCGGCGAGGTTGCCATGTATGTTACCGAACACAAGATAATACGGGTAAATTGGCCCGACGCAATTGAGGAGAACAACACGGTGTATATATCCATGAGCGATGTGTCGGATGTGGTTTCGCTTAAAGCCCGCTCCATATCGCCCGAAGGCAGGGTTGTACCCCTAAACCCCGCCAATATCAGGGACGTGGACAACTACTCCAACATGGGACCCTACAAAATATTTGCCATAGACGGCATGGAAGCCGGCGGCGAGGCGGAGTTTATTTATACCCTGCGCGAACCGTTCAAGCTAACCAATTCGGAATATATTAAAGGAAAAACGCTGATAAAGAATTATGAGTTTGATATTTATTCTCCGAAGGACCTTGTGTTTAAAGCAAAAAGTTACAACGGCTTCCCCGAAATGCAAACCGACACCACACTTGCCGGCAGGAACCGCCTTTTTGCGAAAGCCAAAGACATAACAGGACGCAAAACGGAGGAGTTTTCGGCCGGCGACGCCAGCCAGATGAGAATGGAATACAAATTTACCTATAACGCCAGGCTGAACCCGAAGAGGGAATTGTACACCTATGACGACTTTAGCGCCAAAATGTTTGAACTGATTGACCAGACCGCAACCAAAAAAGACAGAAAAACGGCAGATGAGTTCACCGACACGCTTGGCCTTGGCAAACTTACTTCGGACAGCGCAAAAATTTGTAAAATAGAACGAACCATAAAAAAGCTTGTAAGCGTAGATGAAAATGCGTCAGGCAATAAATACCTGTCGCCGGCAGACATGATAAAGGATAAAGTTACCAACGAACTTGGCATCATTAAACTGTATTATCTTGTATTTGAAGCGGCAGGGATAGGCAACGAAATTGTGGCAACCACCGACCGCTTTGAAAAAGCCTTCGACCCCGATTTTGAATCCTGGGCCTACCTTCAAAAGTTTATGTTCTACTTTCCATCTACGGGCGCATATCTGGCTCCCACCGAACCGCTTTCGCATTATGGCTATCCTCCTTCGGGCTGGATATGCCAGAAAGGCCTGTTCATTCACCCCGTGGCCCTCGAAAAAAACAATACAGGCGCAGGCGAGATAAAAGACATTGGTTGCAACGACTGGAGAAAAAGCATGAGCAATGTGTACGCCGATATGGCCTTTGACCGCGATATGAGCGTTACCAGGGTAAACTATCGCGAAACCATGACGGGGTATGAAATAAATGAATACGCACAGGCATCGCTCTTTGCCAGCCTATCGGATGACGACCGGCAGGAATTTATAACCAACTTTCTGAAAGCGGTGTTTCCCGACGCCAAGCCGTTAAGCGACACCATAACGGGTTGCGGGGTAAATGACAAGCCGGCAACACCCTTTACCATTGCAGCCACACTCAACACAGGCAGCCTGCTGGAGAGGGCAGGTGATGAGTATATTTTTAAAATAGGGCTTGTGATAGGGCCGCAAAGCGAATTGTACCGCGACAGTGTCCGGCAGTCGCCCATCCGGATACAGTATAACCACGGCTATCACCGCGTGCTGGTTCTGCATATACCGCAGGGGTATAAGGTTACCAACCCCGAGGCGTTAAAAATGGATGTATCAGATAAGCCCGACAGCACCCGCACCATGGAGTTCCGTTCGGCATACTCCATTGCAGGCGATTCCATTATCGCGGTTATTGACGAAGATTACAGGCAGGACTCTTACCCCGTTGCCATGTACGATGAGTTCCGCAAGGTAATAAATGCTTCGGCCGATTTTAATAAAGTGGTGTTATTCCTCGATAAAAAATAGGAGGCATCAGATGGCGGCCGATCTGCCTCCGGACTGAATTGACAGAAGCCAGTTCAGCCCCTCTTCCTTGCAGGTGCATATCTTTATCTTTTCCTTTATACCGGGCAGCCTGGCAAAATAATCAACCATCAGTTTTATGCCGAGCTTATCGGTAACTACGGCTGTGGCAGTGCGGTTCTTGCTTATCATCTCATCCTTCAGGTAAGCAATCGCCTCGTCGCTTACACTATTGCAATAGGACACCTCATCCAAAGCTTGTAATTGTATCCAAATTAGGGGGCTACAATAGAATCTATGAGTTTATAAGTGTAAATATTTCCTTTTAAAAGCTCACATGAAGAAGATGAAAAGAATGAATTTATATTCAGTAAAATATGATAATGATAATAAATCAACTAATTTAGCGAAAGAATTAAAGAAGGATTTTATGGAAATTAACATCAGGAATGCATCAGACCTCTTCTTCCCTACTCCATCATTTGAGATGGTCTACTTT
>JABEUT010000022.1 GCA_013044305.1 Bacteroidia bacterium | reverse complement strand
GTTTGCGCCTGGCCAATTCCAAAGTAGGCTTTGTCGTCGGAAGACGAGAGTATGATTGCCTTGTTGAAATCTGTAAGCGCTCCCTGATTGTCTTTTAGTTTCAGTTTGGTGTTGCCGCGGTTCAGGTAGGCCTGTTCAAAGTCGGGTTTGTTGGTAAGGGCATCGGTAAAGTCGGCTGCAGCGGTGGTGTAATCGCCTTTAGCGTAGTCGGCAATGCCCTTGTTGTAGCTTAGCTCTGCTTTCTGTTCGGGGGTTTGCACAACGGTTTTAACAGTATCGTTTGGTCCGGGCTTTGGCGCAGGTGCGGCGGCAGGTGCGGCGGCAGGGGCAGGATTGGTTACCTGGCTCTTGGCATAATGCGGGGCAGTTATGCCTATGGCGGCAAAGAGCCACAAAGTTACAATCCGCTTAACCGATAGTTGTGTCGGCAAAATCCGGCTGAAAGACATATTGTTTTTCATTTAAGTATGTGTTGTTTTCTGACTTTTCAGAATCCTGTTGCAGGAATGTAAAAAACAAAAATATAAAAATTATACGAAAGCTTCGAAATTTGGCTTTGCGGGTAACGGCTCGCTTTGCCGTTAAACTATTTTTAATCTGCAGGGATAAGAAATTAATAGTCCTAAACTTATGGTCTGGGATTTATCATGCCCCCACCCCCTACCCCAGTGAGGCGTAGCTTGAAGCTACGCCGCATACTGAAAATCAAATACGTCGTTCCTGCCGGAACTTATACAGGACTCGCATAATCCATTTCTACCGGTATTTTATCCCTGACGGGGTTAATAGGCGAATAAAAATGTGGGTGTAAAACAACAAAGACAAGGCGCACAGTGGGCTGCATCTGCCAGCTAGCTGGAGGAAGTACTGTTGCTGTCCGGGCGCCGGAAATTCAAATCCATTTCGTAGCGCTCCAGCAGCTTATACAGGGCACGCAGCTCCGAATACTCGTTGGTACCGGGGCTGGCGTCAAAAATTGCGGCAAGGCGCCTGCTGGCATTCCTATAGTCGGCTTCTGTTATCCGAACCGCAGACGGGGTGGTGAACGGTTGTGTATTCATAGGAAGGGGTTATTGGTTTTTTTTTGACAACGCAAAATTACCATGCATTCTTTAAATAAAAGGATTGCCGGTGTTAAATAATCTTAAAGCCTTTCCGCTTACAATATGGCCTGCAGCAATGGTTCAAAGCCCTAACCGTATTGGAGATATTGGGCTGTATTTGTTTCTTTTAAATTTGCCTAAGTCAAACGGCAAAAATCCATGTACTCCTTCCTCAATTATTTCTTCTTTGTATTCCACACAGCGCTTATCCTGTTCAACACATTCGGGTACCTTTTTGAAAAAACGCGGCGGCTCAATCTCATTACCTTAAGCCTCACAGCTTTTTCATGGTTCGTACTCGGTATATGGTACGGCTGGGGTTTCTGCTTTTGTACCGAATGGCACTGGCAGGTGCGCGAACACCTCGGAATTTTTGATAACGATGCTTCCTATATCCAGTTCCTTGCCCGCAGGTTGACGGGCATCGATTTTCCCCAAAAAACAGTTGATATTGTTACTGCCGCAGTCTTTTTTGTAAGTTTTGGGTTAAGCATTTTTCTGAATGTAAAGAGCCGGCGCAAAGCCCGCCGTTAGCGGGCGGAGGGGATTAATTCCAGGTCGATATACTTTCTCACGAGGTCGGTTTTCTTTACCTTTACGCTTACTTCCTGCCCGAGCTGGTACTTTTTACCTGTACGCTTGCCTTTAAGACAGCAGTTTTTTCATCGAAGGTCTAAAAAACCTAAAGAGAATAATTCTCTGATGTTCCCCGACCGTGATATTTCGGAACGGGCATACTGTACAACAATATAGCCACGGTCTTCCATACTAAGCAAGAATCTTAGCGGCAGCGCCGGCTTAGGATTATCAATGCTCGTGGTTAACGGAAATGATGTGGCGGTGAATTTCAAAGTGCTTAAATCAAGGGAAGCCAGATTAAGAAAGAGAGACTTTCCGCCGGAATTTTTCTGTTCAGGATTTTGAACTTGCGAAGTATCGCTCAATTCTTCTGTTGTGTATTTTCTTGAGTCGTAAAAAAGAAGAACAAGATTCTTATCCAGGTAATTCATTAAGCATGACGAGGGATACTTTTCTTGTTCTTTTACTACCAATTTTGTCCATTCAATTGAACCACCTGAATTAATCTTTCCAAAAATGACAGGACCGGAAGTAAACTTTTCAGTATTATACTGGCCACATCCGAAAAGCAATGAATTGTCTTCATTCGGATATATTGCTACAATACCAAAATCATCAATACCACCTGTATATGAAGGGGTGTTGGCGGTTATAAATGGCAATACCATCTTTTTGGGAAATGGAAGTTTTTTTAAAATACTTACATTATTAGAATCCTTATCAATACGTGCATAATATAAACCGACAGTCTCATAAAAATCCTTATATGTTCCATTTACGAAATCAGCAAAATGAGCATCGTAAGGGGCTAAAAAGAAAACATCCCCTGCTTTGTTCGTAGTGAGATGAAAGTTGTTGTATGTATAATTTATATCCCCTGTCTTTAAGTCGAGCCCTTTTTGAGTCACTGTTCCGGTATAAGGGTTAACAACAAGAAGGGAGTATTCAGGGTCTTTCTTCTTCGCATGTTTTGAATGGACAAGGAATACCACAACTTTGCCGTTAAATACCCCTTTAATATAATTCAGATCCTTTCCTTTAAAATTAACTTCAGCGCTCTTTGCCCAGATTAAATTCAAATTCTCATTATAGCATTTCATCACTATTTTATTTTCATTTTTTGGCAAGTAATACGTAAGGAGCGATGTACTATCGTAGGAGGTCGTCCAATGATAAAAATCGCAGAATGTTGTGGGTCCGGAATTTGAGCTTTGAAGAAATTGATCAAAGCAATCATCAGCCGGGGCAAACTTTACCATTTGAGAACATATATTCCCTTTTTTAGTTAAGGCTGCCAGACAAATAGTGTCATGCTCTCCATCCTGAAGAACGGCCACCAAATTCTTCTTCATTCTCAAAAGATCCACAGTAAAAAATCTTCTATTTAGTCCTCCCATTCCTGAACAGACAATATCCTTTGAAAATATTTTATTCCCTTTAAAGTCATATTCCTCCAATTTTGAAACCCCATTGCGAAATAGGTCATCCATGGCGCGGAAATCAAGATAAGGGTTCTGTACCTGTTTTCTGAATATGTACACCCCGCTGTCATCACAATAGACCATTCTTCTTAATTCAAACTTGCTTGTTTCATCGCAGTATGGAGACCATTTCAAACTTTGAGAATGAATACTACAAGTTGTGAGTGAAGCAAGAAGAAGAAAAATATAAATCCTTGAGTTCATAATTGTATTCGAAGGTAACAAAAAATCTTTGCCACATAACTTACGTCCACCTGTCGCATATTTATCATGCACTTTGGAAAATCCATTTCACTTTTAATAAGACCTTTCCCGAGAACCCTACCTATTCACTAATTCCAGGTCGATATACTTTCTCACGAGGTCGGTTTTCTTTACCTTTACGCTTACTTCCTGCCCGAGCTGGTACTTTTTACCTGTACGCTTGCCCTTAATACAGTAGTTGGATTCGTCGAAAATGTAATAATCGTCCTTTAAATCGCGTATGCGCACCAGCCCTTCGCATTTGTTGGCTTTCATCTCCACAAACATTCCGAAATCGGTAACGCCGGAAATAAGCCCTTCGAATACCTCACCTTTGTGCATGGCAATATATTCCACCTGTTTATATTTCACCGATGCCCTTTCGGCTTCTTCGGCTGCCCGTTCCAGCTCCGAACAGCTCTTGCATATCTCTTCAAGGTTATTGCGCTCTTCCGTTGTTTTGCCATACCGCAGGTAGTGGTACAGCAGGCGGTGAACCAGCATGTCGGGGTAGCGGCGTATGGGCGAGGTAAAGTGCGTATAGTATTCAAAGCCAAGCCCGTAATGGCCAATATTTTTTGTTGTATAAATTGCCTTTGCCATGGTGCGGATGGCAAGCATGTTCACTATGTTCTCATAAGGCTTTGCCCTGGCGCCTTCTATAAGCCGGTTAAATTCCGAGGGCAGGTCCTCCGACAGGTGGAAGTTGGTTTTAATGCCCGATTTATGGAGGAAGGCTGAAAATTTCTCCAGCTTTTCAATATCCGGAACATCATGTACGCGGTAAACGAATACCTGTTTGTGTTTTTTGCCTGCTCTTTCGGCTTCGCCCTCTTTTCCGCTTTGGCTTTCGTTCTTATGCCTGCCCACCAGCTCCGCCACCTTCCTGTTCGCAAGCAGCATAAAGTCTTCTATCAGTTCGTGTGCTTCGTTGGAATACTGAAAAACAACCTCTACAGGCGCTCCCTGCTCATCGAGCCGGAAACGGGTTTCGGTCTTTTCAAACGCAATGGAGCCCTGCCGCATCCGTATTTTACGCAGTTTGCGGGCAAGACCGTTCAAAATGAGTATTTCACCGGACAGCGGGTCGGCTTTGCCGTCTATTATCTCCTGCACCTCATCGTAATTAAACCTTCTGGCCGAGTGTATCACCGTTTTGCCGAACCACTCCGATTTTATTTCTGCTTCCGGAGAGATTTCAAACACTGCCGAAAAACAGAGCTTGTCTTCGTTGGGGCGCAGCGAACACAGGTTGTTGGAAAGCACTTCGGGCAGCATGGGAATAACCCTGTCTACCAGATAAACGGAGGTGCCGCGTGTTACCGCCTCCTCATCAATGGCCGAATGCTCGCGTACATAATGGCTTACATCGGCAATGTGCACCCCTATTTCATAGTTGCCGTTATTCAGCCTCCGTATGGAAAGGGCGTCATCGAAATCCTTGGCATCGGCCGGGTCTATGGTAAAGGTGAGTATCTTTCTGAAATCCCTTCTGGCGCTTATCTCCGAAGCGGGTATGGTTTTGTGCAGCAATTCGGCGTCTTTCATCACCTTGTCGGGAAACTGATGCGGGAGCCCGAACTCTTCAATGATTGAATTCATTTCCGTTGCATGCTCGCCTGCCATTCCGAGTATCTGGGTTATTTCGCCGGAAGGGTTCTTGTCGTCCTCTTCCCAGCCGGTAATTCTTACAAGCACCTTCTGCCCGTCGGCGGCATCGTTCAGCTTGTTCCTCGGAATAAAAATATCGTGAGGTATTTTTTGGCTGTCGGGCCTTACAAAACCGTAATTCTGAAGTAACTGAAGCGTGCCGCTGCATGTGTTTTCAGCACGCTCGGTAATGTCAACTATCCTGCCTTCGGGGCGGTTGGCCTTTATGTCCTTTACCAATACACGCACCGTATCTCCGTCAAGGGCGTGTTTGGTTTTATCGCGGCTAACATATATATCATTGGCTAAACCCTGCACAACCACATAAGCCGCGCCGGAGCCGGTCATATCTACCTTGCCGGAAAGATATTGTTTATTCTTCCCGTCCTTATTCTTTTTTTCCTTTTTCCTGCTCATTGTTGTTCTCCTTATCTGCTTATATCGTGCTGGTTTCCGTCATTGATTCCGCGAAAGTACGAATAAAAGGCGGCATGGCCTTCGCTTACCTGACCCTTGATGTATGCGAGGTGATGCCTGCGGCAAAAAAAATGGCAGTTGTTCAGTTTGAAATATAAACCCTGTAAGGATTGAAGAACAATAACCACGCCTTTTAAGACGGGGTAAATATATTATCCCAATATCGGTGCAAAAACCTTCGGGGTTCTCTATACTGCGCTTGTATTCCTGTTTATACTGCTCCGGTGCTGTTATCAGTGCCGTCATATTTTCGATGGAAATTAGGAACGGTTTGAGAGTTGCCATTTCTTACCGTTTCTTGCCGCTTTTTGCCGTTTTAGGGTGTGGGGGGTGGCGGCAAGAAAAATGGCATGAAATTGAAAATGAGGGTGATAGCAAAAAGAGGGGCAAAATCGGTT
>JABEUT010000166.1 GCA_013044305.1 Bacteroidia bacterium | reverse complement strand
GGCAAAACTGGGCACGAAACAGAAATTAATAATAAATTTAGTAATAAAATAATAATTTAGAATTTAGAACGGTAACGCTTTTCTTAAGAAGCAAAGATAGATTATAAATAATAGACAGGCGGAATGAGAACGCCTGCCTGTAACAACAAAAATGAATGACCATGAAATATGAACTGTCCATTTTGATATGCAGCATTTCCGCGAGGCTGAAAGCTTTTTCGGAGCTGGCTGCCGAACTTGAAGCCCAGGCCAGCGGAAAGTCCGTAGAGATATTGTGGCTGGGCGACAACCGCGCCATGAGCGTGGGCGAAAAGAGAAACAAGCTGCTTGCGCTCGCGCGCGGGCGTTATGTATGCTTTGCCGACGACGACGACCGCGTAGAACCCGATTACATTACTGAAATACTCAAGGGTATTCAAAAGAGCCCCGATGTGGTATGCTTTAACGTAGGGTTTCGTAACGAAGAGGCCGGAGGCGAAGAGATTACAGCCTTGTTCAGCATAAACCATGCCTTTAACCGCAACTTTGCGAAACAGCGCATACGCATGCCCAACCATCTGATGGCGGTGAAAAGGGAGCTGGCCTTGCAGGCGGGTTTTCCCGAAAAAAGCTTCGGCGAAGATACCGAATACGGCCTACGACTGCGCGGAGCCTCAAAGAGCAGGGCGCTGCTCAATACCGAATACCATTGCGGCAAGGTGCTGTACCACTACAGGTTCAATCCGGCGGAAAGCGCCACACACCACCTGAATCCGGCTAACGGGGTGCGAAAGGCCGCAGAACGGGAACAACCGGTAAAAATGGATGTGGTGATGGTTTCGGACGGAAGCCGTAAAGAATTGATGGAGATGACGCAGCGCGCCATCGACTCCATGCAGGCGGAAGACGTGAACATTATAGTGGCGGAAAAACAGAATGGGATACGCTACGCCCATGCCGACACGCTTGCACAGCCTTCGCCTTTCAACTACAATGAATGTTTGAACAAGGGCGCCATGCTGGGCAATAGCAGCTTTATCTGTTTTACCAACAACGATGTCCTCTTTCCGCAGGGATTTGTAAAGCAGGTTATTTCCAAAATGAACGCCACGAAAGGTGGCATACCAGCCGATGTGCTTTCGGTAAGAAACCAGCACGGATTCATACACCCTGAAATGATAAGCGGCTTTTGTTTTGTAATGCGCCGCAGCACCTGGAACAAAATAGGCGGGCTGGATACGCGGTACAGGTTCTGGTGCGCCGACAACGTAACAAGCGAGCAAATTGCCTCTGCGGGACTGAAAGAGATAAAAAGCGACATAGCAGTCATACATTTTACATCTGCATCGCTCAAAACCCTCGATGCCCATACCCACCATGAATATACCACCGGCTGCGTAAAACGGTTTAACCGCGATTACGGCAGGAACGTGCTGGGGATGGGAAAGTAGAACCGGAGATTGATTTTTTGCGTAATCTTGCATCGCGGTTTAGCGTAACCGGGCATTTAGCCATTGCAGCCTATGGGAAAGATGATAAAAAAGATAGTGATTTTTGCCGCAATAACCATGATTACGGTTACTGTGCTTGCATTTTTAGCCTTTGCGGTTTATCTCGCCTTTTCATTCTTTTCGGCCATCTTCGTTCACCGGCATTGATGTGTTTCGTCCTGCTTGCCTGCAATTTATTATTCTTTATTAGCTTTGCATAGCCTGTTCGGACCGGGCATCAGCGCAGAACAATGATTCAACCCGTTTGGTACCGGCGCTACAGGCAGAACATATTTTTGAGACCATGAAGGCGTCCATATATTACACCCTGATAATAGCCATGTTTTGCACTGTGCCGTTGTGCCTCTATGAATACCGCCTCAATACCGAGATTGAAACAGAACAGCTCAAAGCCGACACACTTATGGCGGGCTTGCCCGATACGGTTTATCATGCCAGGTCTTATGATTCCGATGTGGAGATGAATGACCACCGCTCGCTTCTCGATGCCGAAAGGAAAGGGTATCTGGGAGCCGCCGCAGCGCTGTTCCTCATCCCCTCGCTGATGCTTGCCTTCAGGGGCAGGTTGCTGAAGCGGTAAAATTATTTTTGCCATTTCCTTAGAACTTTAGTTCAGGAAGTATATTCAACCAGTTGATAGGTTATATACTTAGCCGAAGCCATCCGACATGTTTTAATACTAAACAAACCGGGCAGGGAAGTTACTCCCTGCCCGGTCAGGAATAGAACTGAAAGCCACTGTTACGAACCGCTTGCCATGGCAAGGTTGAACGTTCCGTACACGAAGGCGGTAGGACGGTAAACCACGAGCGCCACGCGTTCTTCCACCAGCACGGTAATAAACCCTTTTACAAAGTTATCCACATGCTGATTGCTGAAGGTAACGTTAATCTCGTCGCGATAGGCCAGGGTGGCGCCCAGGTTAAAGTCGCCTGCGAAAAAGTCGCCCTGGTTCACTGCGGTGTTTGCAATTACCTGTGCCTCGTTCACCAGCGCCGGCTGCCCGAAGAGGAAGTTCGGGAACTGATACCTGCCGTAGCTGTCGCGCGAGGTAACCATGGTGTTGTAGTCGGCAGGATGCACGAAGATGTAATTGGGTACATAGTTGCCAACCCTGCCCTGGGTTACCGCTCCCGAGAGTATGTCGAAGTAATTGATGCTCGGAATGGCCGAAGGCCCCGAATAGTAATTGTAGTAATACGAAGCCTGGTTTTTAAGTCCCATCAGGTTCGGCGCCGTATTGTTGCCGTACAATATCTGGTTGTCTTCGGTCTGGAGCAGCCTGCCCACGATGCGGGTGTTTATGTAGTTGTCCACAAAATCGGCATCTTCCATCATCTCTTTCGAAATGGTAAGGTAGGTGTTCAGCTTGCGTACAAGCACTTCGGTACCTGTTATGGTAAAGTCGCTCTGCGCCGCCGAAGTGCCCTCGGCTGTTGTTGCCGTTCCGTCGTTGGAGCCCGTTTCCAGATTATACAGGATCTGGTTGCTGTCGGTTGCCGTGGTGTTGATAAACTGGCGGATGTGCACCTTGCGCAGAGGTTGTGCGTAAACACCGGCAAGGCGTGTAGGGGGCAGCGGATCTGTGCCAAGCAGGTTTCCTCCTTCCGTAACGTTGCCTGCGGCTTTGGTAAAGAGCTGGTTGGCTTTAAACTGGAAGCTTACCGGAATGCCTGCTTTTTTCTTCAGGTTCGATAAGCCCTCCTTTTGAGCTATAACCATATCCTTTACCGTGTTGCCCGAATCGGAGCCGGAGAATATCCTGCCCTTTTTCAGGAGAGTGGTTACCTCGTCGAAGTCCTTACGCAGGCCGTCGTATTTGTCGCCCAGCAGCGACTGGTTAAGGGTTATTTTGGCGTCGAGCACCTTAAGCTGGGCATCCTGTGCTTCGCCTTTTGTTTTGATTGCATTGATGTTGTCGCCGATTTCCTTAACGATAACATCTACTTGTTTGTTTGTTTCCATGATTGAGTTTTTTTAGAATTAAGAATTAAGAATTTGTAACCTTAACCTTATCGGGCATTGCATGAGCCACACCGGTTTGGTTACGGTTTTTGAAATTGATTGAGAATGATTTGCAGTGTTTCCGCCTCTTTATTCGGCTCCTCAAAGGCCTGTTCCGTCGGGGTGAATAAATCCGGCCCCGAAGCGAGGAGTGATTGCAGTTGTTTCAGTTCTATCTCGAGCAAGGTGTATGTATCGTCGTGCAGGTTGCCGCAGTGAAGCTGTTTGTATATAAGCGTGGAGCGTTCAAGCGCCTCGTCTATTATGCTTAGCAGGTGCCCGGGATGGTATGTTTCCGGTATAATATTCAGTTGCGATCCTTTTTTCAGTCCGGTGAACGGGGTATTTGCATTGGCGCCCCAGGTTACCGTGGAGCCTTCCCACAATTTAGCCTCCTTTATTACATTAACCGGAGTTTCGCCAGCCAGGGTTTCGCTGCCCGCCTGTATCATTTCAAAACCTACGGAGTGTTCCTTATATATACCGTCGCGGTATAGCTGCAATACGTCGTTGCCCAGCGGGGTGTTGGCTACAGGGGTTTCAAAATACAGGCCTGCAGCGTCTTCTTTGAGAACGCGCGGGCGGCCTATGGGCTGCAGGGTATTGTGCTGAAGCAGGTGCATGATGCGGTTGCGGTTTTCGTTCAGGCTTTTGGCGAAGCATCCCGGCGCGAACATGTCGCCGTCGCTGTCGCGGGTGCCGAAGGAGGCGAAGTATCCGGTAACCGTTCTTCCCGCTTTGTCAACGTCTTTTACTATCCCGCCACAATTTTTGGTCTGGTACCAGCGCCATTCGGCTTTGCTCTCCCACGGAGCGGTTTTCCCGAATTCATGGTAATGCTTTTGCAGATGCGCTTTTACGGCATCAAGATCGTATTTAGGAATCTCTACGCCGCCCCGCGCCCCCATTATGGCGTTGCCTGCCGACACCACGCCTTTCAGGTTGGTATGGTAGGTTGAGGCTTTGTGGTGCGCCAGCTTGTAACTGCTCTTTAAGCCCGGTCGCGAAGCGTCTTCCCAGGCGCATATAATTCTTAAATCGTCAGCGGAGGCATCCGTAATTTCGGCAGCTCCGTTCCAGGCTTCGTCTGCAGGGTCAAGGG
>JABEUT010000165.1 GCA_013044305.1 Bacteroidia bacterium | reverse complement strand
GGGAATGACCTGCTCATTGTGCAAAAAAGCATTGCTTTTTTATTACTTTGAAACCTGCTTCGCTAAATTACGTATCATTTACCCCTAAGGTTATTTTATGAAATAATTCAGCTAATCACATGAAAAAGACACTACTCTTTTCTTTCCTGCTTATTTCCATTGCATCATTCGCAAACGAAATAGATTTGCTGAATACCGGCCGCGACGTACAAACATTCCTCCGCAGCCACTTTCCGGCCTTCAGCGACGCCCAGATAGCTCTCAAGGATTTTCTTTATCCGGATGCACTGGAACAGAAGGTGGCCGATTCACTGGACGTAAAACTTTGGCAAAAAGCGGACTTTGACGGCAACGGAAAAACCGATTTGCTTGTATATATGAATACGGGCGGAAAAAACTATCTAACGGTAATCATGGACAACGGTAAATCCTTCAGGGTAATTTTTCTATCCAGGTATCCGTTCGCCGAAGTATTTTTTCCCGTTATAAAAAAACTGGGCTCCACACCCCTGCTAATTTTATATAAAACCTGCTCTTATTGCCACGGCCCGTTTGAAGGAATAACCGGCACCGATTCGCTCATTTTTCCAACCGAACCGTTTTCAAACAACTTCGGCAACTTTGTTGAACCTGCCAATGCTCAACACCACTATAAGATAGAAAAGATAGAGGCGGCCACAGCTCCCTGTACCGGCACATGCCCCGTATTCAGCATGAGCATAGAGGCGAACCGAAAGGCCGGATACCACGCAATAAAATATAACGACACCACAGGTAATTTTACCGCAGTAATAGACACCATGAATTACAAAAAGATAACCTCCCTGCTCAACTACATTAACTTTCCGCAGAAAAAAGACAACTACAATGTAACATGGACCGACGATCAGGCAATAACCCTAACCATAACCTATGATGGAGGCAAGGTTAAAAAAATATACGATTATGGCGAACGCGGCAGTTACGGGCTGAACCTGCTATACTCCCTTATTTACCAGCTTCGAACCAATCAGGAATGGAGGTAGTATCGGTTGCAAGGGGGTTAAATCCTGCTATTTCCGGCTTCAGGAAAAATTGTATATCTTTACCTTTAAATAATTTGGCGAATGAGTGGCATCCAACCTTATTCCACCGGAAAAACCATAAGTATGAAATCAATTTTACCCTCCCTTATCCTTGTTTTAACTACCGCAATGCAAACGGCTTACTCCCAAAGCACTGCAAAGGCTGATGCCTATCTTGCCGTAAAATCGCAGGCTGCCGCAAATGGCTCTTTGCAAAACAATAAACCTGTAAGCATACTTGTACAGGGCGACATAAGCGGTATAAAGAAACTGACCGAAAGCAACAACGGTACCTTTAAATATTCTTATGGCAACATTGCCGCCATAACCATTCCACCGGCAGCCCTGCCTGCATTCCTGCATAGCCCTTCGGTTACAAGAATGGAGGGCGCACCTCCGCACATAAGGGCGCTGAACGATACCATGCGTATGCGTAACCACATCGTAGAAGTACAAATGGGACAGGCCCCGCTTGCACAGGGATATACCGGCAAAGGCGTGATCATTGGCATCATTGACGCAGGCATTGATTTCCTCCATCCCGATTTCCGTGACAGCCTCGACAGCACCCGTATTCAATATCTGTGGGATATGAACCGGCCCAACAACCAGTTTACACCTGCCCCTTATGGCTACGGACAGGCATGGAGCAAAAAGCAAATGGATTCGGTTTATGCCAACCCCGGAGCCGACACCGCCGAAATAGATACCATGGACCTGAACGCACAGTATTCCTTTAGCCACGGAAGCCATGTATCAGGAGTAGCCGCCGGCAACGCCCGAAGCAACGGGCTGAACAAAGGGGTGGCCTACGATGCCGACCTTATTGTAGTGTCCTACAACTTTAATAACCAAACCAACAACGAAATAAACGACGCTGCGAATTTTATATATACCGAAGCCACTAAACTCGGCAAACCCTGCGTCATCAACGCAAGCCTTGGCGATTATGAAGGCTCGCACGACGGACTTGATCTTTCCACCCAGATGCTCAACAACATGATTACCGCCCAAAGCGGTAGGGCGTTTGTGGCCGCATCAGGAAATTCGGGCGCCACCGACTATCACGTCCAATACAACCTTGCAGGCACAGATACCCTATTCTCCTGGTTCCCTTATTACGACGGAGGAAGCATAGATATTCAGGTTTATGCCGATACGGCCGCTTTCCGCAATGTGAAATTTGCCATAGGAGCCGATCAGATTACTCCGGTATTCTCATCCAGGGCGCAAAGCAATTTTTCTTCCATTTTTCCATTCCTCGCAAGGTATGGCAAAGACACCCTGCGCAACGGGGCGGGGCAGATAATAGGAATAGACAGCATTACTGCCAGCCTGTCGGGCGGCGTTTATTTTCTCGATAACTACATTACCCCCGACTCCACTGCTTGTTACTGGAGGCTTGTAAGCACCGGCACAGGTAAATTCGACTGCTGGAGTTTTGACCCTTACGGCAACCCGGCTCCAATAGTGAATTCAGGACTTCCTTCTCCTGCAAATTATCCCGAAATTGTTCATTACCACCTGCCCGACACACTGCAAACCGTTTGCAGCGGTTTTCAATGCTCGCCCGATGTGATTACGGTTGCAAACTACAATAACCGCAGGTGGTGGGTGAACTACAACGGTTACCTGCATACCAGCGCCGGTTTCATTCCCGGCGCCATAGCGCTTAATTCCAGCAAAGGCCCCACGCGCACCGGAGCAGTAAAACCCGAAATTGCCGCAACAGGAAACAACACCCTCTCGTGCCTTGCCACCCAATACCGTTCCTACAATATTGCACACCTGAACGATACTGCCAATATGGACCAGGGAGCCTGGCACTTTATTGACGGAGGAACCTCCACCGCTTCGCCCGTAATAGCCGGTACTGCGGCGCTGCTCTTTGAAGCGTACCCTTCGGCAACGGCCGATGAGATAAAAAACCTTATCATCTGCGGAGCAGTGCAGGATACCTTTACCGGAAGCCACCTGCCCGATAACACCTGGGGCTTTGGCAAAGTGAACGCCTTCAATTCATTTACGCAATGCAGGCTCGGCTTCAAGTCCCTTATTACTTCAGGTTCCGATTACCTGCTCGATGCCTACCCAAACCCGATGAATAAAAGCACAATCATTACGTATGACTTTTCGGCGTTAAAGCAGTATTCGTCGGCCTGTATTGTGGTTTACGATATTATGGGCAAGGCGGTGCAGACCATCAAACTCAATAACAGCAAAGGCTCGGCTCCGCTCACCAATAATTCTCTTGCCTCGGGAATATACTTTTACAGCCTTACGGTGGACGGAGCTCGCCTGAAAACTGAAAAACTTGCCGTAAACTGACGGATACCGGAACGAATAAAAACCATGAAGAAGAATAATTTTATCTCTCTTTCTTTTAAATTATCTGTTGCACTGGGTGCTATCGCCACACTGCTTTGCGCAGCTTCCAACTTTATGCACGCCCTGATCATTGGCTCGCTTTTCGCCGGCTTTGCAGGCTTTGTGTTCTGCTGCATTCATATTGTAGCCGCGCAAAGAAACGAAGGCGCAGGGCAGGCAAAAACAGCAATGCTTCTACTTTCGCTGCTGCTCAATTCCGCGCCTCTGCTCTTTATGGCATTCATCATCTGGTACGGAAGCCGGTAGCGCATCTTAGATTGCTTGCTGCAATAAAACTATATTCGCATAAACAATAAAGGAATATGCGGCTGTTTGAATTAAGCCGGGATAATAAATCCACTTTGTTCTGGAAAGCCTTCAGCAAATATTAACCCGATACTGGGGTCACGCCCGTTTCCGCTCCATACAGGAAGAGGTCATCGGGTCGGTAATGGACGGCAAAGACACCCTCGCCCTAATGCCAACAGGCGGCGGCAAGTCAATATGTTTTCAGGTGCCTGGCCTTGCAATGCAGGGCTTATGCCTTGTGGTATCGCCGCTTGTGGCGCTCATGAGAGATCAGGTGGAGTTTTTAACGCGGAAGGGCATACGCGCAGCCATGATAAATTCCTTTATGACCCCAAGAGAAATAGATATAACCCTTGATAACTGCATACACGGCGGATATAAATTTCTTTATGTATCGCCCGAAAGACTCGGCAACAGTCTTTTTCTCGGACGGGTGCAGGAGATGAAGCTGAACCTTATTGCTGTAGACGAGGCCCACTGTGTATCGCAGTGGGGTTACGATTTTCGGCCGGCTTATCTGCAGATATCCGAAATACGGCAATATTTTCCGGGCATACCCGTACTGGCCCTTACGGCCAGCGCCACACAGGAGGTGGTGGAAGACATTCAGAAACAGCTTGGTTTTGGCGGTCGAAACGTGATGCGTGTAAGCTACGAAAGAAAGAACCTGGCTTATGTTGTGCTGCGTGAACAATCTAAAAATGAAAGGCTGCTTCGTGTAGTGAACAATGTAAAGGGAAGCGGCATTATTTACCTGCGCAGCAGGAACAAAACGGAGGAGATAACCGCCTTTCTGAAACAGAACAACATTGGCGCCGACTTTTACCATGCGGGGTTGAACTACAAGGAACGAAGCAGGAAACAGGATAATTGGTTCCACGACAAAACAAGGGTGATGGTTTCTACCAACGCCTTTGGCATGGGCATAAACAAACCCGACGTACGCTTTGTGGTGCATCTCGACTTACCCGAAAGCATAGAATCATACTTTCAGGAAGCAGGAAGGGCAGGGCGCGATGAAAAGAAAGCCTATGCAATACTGATGTATAACGACCACGACCGCCTTACCCTTGAAAGAAACATTGAGAGAACCTACCCGCCCCAGGACGAGATAAGAAAAACCTATGCAGCCCTGTGCAATTACCTGCAGCTGGCTGCAGGCACAGCCAAAGGTGCGGCATTCAACTTCGAAATAGGCGAGTTTTGCAGCAGATATTCTTTCGACTTACAGGACACCCGAAACAGTATAAAGATTCTTGAAAAAGAGGGTTACCTGCTTGCAACCGACGCATTTTACCGCCCATCGAAAGTGATGATAACCATGCACCACAAAGATTTGTATAAGTTTCAGGTGGAACACCCCTCCTATGATGGATTCATTAAATTACTTTTACGTTCCTATGGAGGGATTTTCAGCAACTACCTGCAAATCAATGAGCGGGATCTTTCACTATCGTCTGCGCTGCCCGAAGCAGAGGTAACAGCCTTGCTTATGAAATTAGACAAGGCGAATGTAATTTCATACATACCACGGAGCAGCAAACCCCAGATTATTTTTACCAATGAGGTGCTGCATCCGGGCAACCTTACCATTTCGCGGCAGCACTATACCGATTTGAAAGAAAGAGCCATAGGCAGAATGGAATGGGTAATAACCTATGCCACCCAAACTACACAATGCAGGAGCGAGTTCCTGCTCTCTTACTTCGGTGAAAAGGAGACGGTGCGCTGCGGTGTTTGTGACGTATGCCTCGAAAGGAACAAACTTGAACTAAGCGCTCTCGACTTTGAAAATATTTCGCAACAACTGAAAGAACATCTCACGGAAAAGCAATTGACTTTGACAGAACTCATACGCAGTGTTCATCATCTGCGCGAAGACAAGATCCTGAAAACTGTTCAGTGGCTGATTGACAACGGCCGCTTAAAATATGACGCAGACAACTATTTGGTTTGGGTTAGCTGACAGGTTCATGGAACAGGGCTGGCTTAGTCCAAATAATATGCTTCGTTCCTCCTACTTTATATTTGCCGGATCGGGCTGCCCGCTGTTCACCCAGGCTGTGTACCAGAATGAAGCCACATCGGCAACCGACGACTCTATCTGCTTTTCAACCATTCCGTTCAAGGCATTGTTAAAGGCATCAATATACGCAGGAGTGAATTTCTTATGCAGGGTGTCCAAATAAATATCCCTGCCCTTAAAAGCCGTTCTTGTCTCCCTTTCGGCTTGCAGAACTGACGGAGCGAGCAAATAGCTATGTCTGATTATTTCCCAGATCTTAGCCTCCGGGTCTTTAATATATACGGCCTTAATGCCCGCATATTGGTATGAACTGCCGAAATTTTGCGGAATAAACGATTCCCACAAGGCATGAATGCCTTGCTGTTCGGTCTTTTGCCCGTTATAATTGGTAACCGTATGCAAGGGTACATGGGCATCGGCAACATAGTGTCCCAGATACGAAGATGCTTTGAGGATTTCAGCGGCATCCATTTTTTTAAAAGCAAGGGTAAGTTTTTCCTCCCATTGCAACACCGACCAGGGCAGGGTTCCGTAACGGTTCAGCGTATCGGCCGAGTATTTTTTTACCGCCGCCGTCCAGTAGCGGGGTATCTCGTCAATTGCCCTGCCTCCGTAATGATCGATATCAATAAAATGGTGCGGAGCCTCCGTTGAATCAACATACCGGCGCTTGTCGGGGTCGGCGGCATGAAGCTCAATATCACCGGAATATTTTTCATAAAAAGTATTGAGGGGCGCGGGCAGAGCGTAAACGGCTTCGCTGTTAATTTTTTTATGTGCATAAAAGCCCCATGAATAAGCCATGCGCGGCAGCAAATTGAAAAAATAAAAAAAAGAAAGTGAGAAAATAATGCAAAAAAGCAGCTTGCTGTGCGGGGCCTGTTTTGTTGCTCTCATGCCTCCGACATCAGACCGCCCTTACGAGATACTTGCCCTCCAGCACAGGAACGACAGGAGCGCTGTCGGGTGTAAGACAGTATTGAATTTCCTTTTCAAGTTTTAATTTGAGCAGCCGGTTAAAATGCGACGAAGCTGAAAGGAATCCGTATGTATCAGCTCCCGACTTTTGGTAAAGATATTTTGCGGCAAGCGCCGAATCGCCTGATACTTCAAATAGTCCGGAATGCTCCAGCTTTTCGGATATAGCCCCTGCGCACAGGGTATCTTCCATGTTGAAAAAATCTTTCCAGCCGGCGCAGAGCAGTATAATATTGTGGTGCTGCTTCAGCAGCCACAGGCATATAGCCGAAAGGTTCAAAAATGAGGCTATTGCTATTTTATGCGAATCGCGTGCCGCCCTTATGGCCTGGGTTCCGTTGGTAGTGGTAAACACAATTATTTTACCCTTCAAAGCCGGATTCATATACTCGTAAGGTGAGTTACCCAGATCGAAGCCTTCCACCTTTTGAGCCTGCCTTTCGGCGGCAACCAAAAAGCCGCGGTTCTGATATTCCCTCGCTTCGGCTACCGAGGCTACAGGCAAAATCATACCCACTTCATAGTGCAGGGCGGTGCAAATGCAACTTGTGGCGCGCAATACGTCAATTATAACCACAAGTTTGTCTTCGCGGTTGTATAACTGAAACGATTGGGGTGTAAAGCAGACTTCAATGGTATTCTTCATCCTTCAGAAAAAAAATCATGCAAATATGCTACTATTTTAAGAATCTGCAGAAATCATGCTACAGACAAAATAGATTGTTTTTGTAGTGGATTGCCGCATTGGATGGTTGGCAAAATGTTACGTCCTTAATTCATGTTTGGCGAATTAGGGTACACAATTGCGGCGATTTCTTATATTTACAGTCCATAAATAACCAAACTGGCAATGAAGGTATTGATAGTAGAAGATGAGAAGTCGCTTGCCGGTGAAATGACGGCATTCCTGAAGAGTGAAGGCTACATTTGCGAGGTAGCCCATACAGGCAAGGAGGCTTCTGAAAAAGTTTTTGTAAACCCGTATGACTTTATGCTGCTCGATCTAAGCCTGCCCGATTACGAAGGGCTCGACTTGCTTAAGGAAGCCAAGGAGGCTAACCAGGAAGCAGCCGTAATCATACTTACGGCGCGGGGCAGTACGAACGACAAGGTAAAAGGCCTGGACATGGGCGCCGACGATTACCTTGCAAAACCATTTTCACTGCTCGAACTTTCATCACGCATGCAGGCAATTATCAGGCGGAAACACGGCATAAAGAAAAGCGTAACCGATATCCACGACTTTCAGATAGACCTTACGAACAGAACGGTTTCCTGCAATAACCAGATTATCGGTCTGACAAAAAAAGAATTTGATATTCTGCAATATCTGGTTATAAACAAAAACAGGGTGGTAACGCGCATGCAGCTCACCGAGCACATCTGGGACAGCGGGCTGGAGGTAGATTACGATTCCAACTACGTTGATGTTCATATAAAAAACCTGCGCAAAAAGCTTTCACAGTACGCAAATGTAGATTGGCTTGAAACGGTGCGTGGAATAGGCTACCGCATTAACCTATTGTAATACACATCATGAAGCTTTATTATAAGCTTGCCCTTATAAATTCGGTAACTCGGATATTGATTGTGGCGGCATTTTTTGTGTTTGCACCTGGTATTATTTATAAGGCTGCCGTTACACAGGTTGATTCGAACCTTGAGAAAAAGAAAGCCAGGTTTTTCGACTACATTGTTGCCAGAATAGGCATGAATGAGTTTATGTCGAAAATTATGGAAGACAGTACTTATGCCGACTATACCATATTCAAGGAGAACTATATATCGGTTGAACCCGGAAAGACTTTCAGGGAAGATACCATTTTCACATCGCCGAGGGATATTGACGGAGATGTTGTTCAGTGCCGCGTATTGCAACACAACTTTTATCACAACGGCGATATTTTCCTGCTTGAAATAGGCGAAAGCGTTCAATACGCCCGCGACATCAACACCATACTGAAACGCTTCGCCCTTTACACCCTGATTGCCATAGTGGTTCTGACTGTGCTTATAGATCTGGGGATAACGCAGTACCTCTTCTACCCGCTGCGCAAACTGGAATCGAAACTCATAGCCACCCGCCACCCCGAAAAGTTCAATTTCAAACCCATTGAGACCACAACAACCGATTTCCGCTACCTCGACCGTACCATCAGCGATATGATGCATAAAATTCAGGATGCCTTTAACATAGAAAAAGAGTTTATTGCAAACGTATCACACGAACTGCTAACCCCCATCTCCATCCTCCAGACGCGTCTCGAGAACATTCTTTCGGGAACAGGATTGAGTGATGAGGTGCAGATAAAGATTATAGAATCGCAGCTTACACTGGGGCGGCTTAAGCAAATAATACGTTCACTGCTGCTCATATCGCAAATTGAAAACAACCAGGCGCCCAAGCTGGATGAGGTAAACATTCCGGAATTGCTGAAAGAGGTGGCCGATGAGATTGAAGACCGCCTTTCCGATAAAAATATCAGGCTTCAATTGCATACTTCAGCCGATCTTACAATAAATCCGGCGAACCGCTCACTGCTCTTCACAATGTTCTTCAATTTGGTGAACAATGCCGTTAAATACAACAGACAGAACGGGTCTATAAATATATCCACCCTTGAAACGGAAGACCATTATGAAGTAAGCATAGAGGATACAGGAATCGGTATTGCGCCTGCAAACATTAAATCAATCTTTTACCGTTTCAAAAAATTCAATGCCGCCGGAGAAGAAAGTTATGGGCTTGGCCTGCCAATGGTTAAAACGATTGCGGACTTCCATAATGCCGAAGTCAGGGTGGAATCGGAGCAGGGCAAAGGGTCGAAATTTACAGTTAGCTTCAGTCTTACATAAAATATTGCCGGCAAAGAGGGTTCTTCCGAATGTCTGCCCTGTTTGCCAACTGACAAGCCGTGATTGCAATGAACCCGTTATTTGGTGTTTTAGATTGCCCGCCCGGCTGAAACGTTCGGACGGGCTTCGTCGTTCCTCCACGTAATGACGCAGGCGGTATAATCGTTATTGGAATGACCATTGGAAAATCAAAATAAATATGCAATAATAAAATCGTGGCAAACATCAGGTATCCTGCAAAATACTAACAATACCTATTGCTGCAATCCATGATAAAGGCCAGCATTATTTTTGTCAATTGTCATAGACCTCCTTTTCATTAAAGGTGATTTTTGTAACATACTATTACCTATTAGCGTCAAAACAGGGAAGCTTATATAGCTGAATAATTAACCAGTAATCTTATAAGCATGAAATTATTTATCATAAACATGGTCAGTTCACGATGTAAAATGAAAGTACAGGAGGAAATGTAAAGAATAGGAATTCATCCTGCAAATATTAACCTTGGGATGGCTGAAACCTTGGAAGATATAACGCTGGAACAACTCGATGCGCTGAAAGAGAACCTGGCAAATTCAGATCTGGAATTATTGTATAACAACAAGAATATTCTGGTCGAAAAAATTAAAAGTGCCATAATACAAATGATTCGCTATTCTGATGATTTGCCCAAAATGAAGTATTCCGAATATATCAGTGATAAATTGAAACACGATTATACCTACCTTTCCAATATTTTTTCCGAAGTAACCGGTTTCAGCATACAGCAGTTTGTCATCAAGCATAAACTTGAAATGGTAAAAGAGCTGCTCACATACCATGAGCTAAACCTTACCGAAATTTCCTACAAGCTGCATTATAGCAGCGTAGCGCATTTATCCAACCAGTTCAGAAAAACCTATGGCATATCCCCATCCACTTACCTGCATTCGGTGGTACATCAAAGGAGTTGCCTCGAAAGTGTGTAATAGGTGTGATATATGCAAGTTATATCTTTCGTTTTGTAATGGTTTACGGATTGAATACATCCACTTTTGTGTCGTAATAATTTATAACCCTTTTAACTAATAATTATGGAAACAACAGAAAGCAAAACACAGAGCAAAAATGCCAGTTCATTTAAAATCGGCAGAAACTGGAGCACCCAGTCGAAAAATCTAAGAAAATCCTATTCACAACTAAGCGAATCGGACCTGAAATTAGAACCGGGCAAGGAAGAAGAACTGCTTAGCAGGATGGAAACGAAGCTCGATAAAAACCGTGAAGAGGTGATAAGCATCATCCAAAATTCTGAAGAACAATCGGTATTGTAGATTTTCAGACTTAAATGCACACGGGTACATATAAAGACCTGGTCGCATTTACCAAATCAGAAGGACAGGTAAAAAGCCTGTCCTTCTGCTTTAGAGAACCTGCACAGCTTAAGCGACTGACCGAATATGTGAATTACATAACTTTTTTCAATGCTTATATAACACTTAAAACTCATTTGCATATCACATTTGTATCATCATATTAATTAATAACATTCAATACAAAAAAATTATGAAAACAAATCGACTATGTGCATTAACGGCAGGAATACTGTTTTTAATGCCATCTCTAAATTTCGGGCAGGCGCCTACCTTAGGTACTGCTGCCAATTTTGTCCTCTTCTCCACAATTGGATCCGTTACCAATACGGGGATTTCACAACTTACCGGCAACGTAGGCACTAACAGCGGTTCCAGCACCGGGTTCGGAAATGTGAACGGGGTAATGGACGACAATAATGGCGCAAGCGCACAATGTGCTACTGATTTACTTAGCGCTTACAATCAATTGAACAATGATGTGCCTGCATTTTTTCCCGCATCTCCTTTAGGAAACGGAGATACACTTGTGGCAGGGATT
>JABEUT010000164.1 GCA_013044305.1 Bacteroidia bacterium | reverse complement strand
TCTCCGCGCCTGTAATTGGAAGATGCTGTTACAGGCAACCTGCCTTTTGTGCCTATCCCGCCAAAAATGGCTTGCGCGGAATAATCCATTGTTGCAGGTAAACTTTGGTACGACATGAGCAAGGCGTTTGCCCTGTCAACTTGCGGCAGATAGGAAAGCAGGTATGGGTCGGAGAAGAAATCAAGTATTACAGGAAACCGCTTTTCAAGAGTGTCAATCATTTTTATGGCCACAGGTTTCATGTTAAATGTGTCCTGCGGTTTGGTAAGCGTATGGGTTACTCCCACTATTATCAGGTTAAACCCTTTCAGTTTCGGCAATATTGTTTTAATAACAGTGTCGGGGCTATTCATCGGCATATTAAAGTGCTTCACATCGGCATAGTCATTCATGCGCAGCTGGAACTCATCGGGCAGCGTATCGCCTATTACCAGAGAGGCAATTTTCAGCGTATCGAGCCTTTTCAGGGGTATCAGGTTATTCCGGTTGGCCAGAAGGGTTACCGCATTTTTGGCAATCCGCTTTATTATTTCATCGGCCTGGCCGGAATTAATGTCTTTTACCAGCCCCAGGGTATCCACCGGATGATAATGGTTCAGGCCTGTCCATGCCTTTGCCATCAGAATTTTGCGGCAGCGCGAGTCTATTTCATCTTGTGTAATCTCTTTGTTTTCTATGGCCTTTTTTATCTCTTCGATTGCTTTGGGCACATCCTGCGAAAAGAGCAGCACGTCGTTGCCGGCAAGCAGCGCCTTCAGGTCAACCTCGCCCGGTTTGCTGTACAAGGCAACTCCTTTCATATTCAGGGCATCGGAAAAGACAAGGCCTTTAAAGTTCATTTTCTCCTTCAGCAGCCCGTTCACAACCTTTGGCGACAGCGACGAGGCCCTGTTTTTGGTTGAATCGAGAGCGGGAACGAAGAGATGTGCCACCATTACGCTGGCGAGCCCGTTTTCAAACAAACTTCGGAAAGGGTATAACTCTAAAGTATCCAGCCGGCTCATGGGGTAATCCACCACGGGAAGCGAAAGATGAGAATCGGTTTTCGTGTCTCCGTGTCCGGGGAAATGTTTGCCGCAGGCGAGAACGCCTTCACTCTGCAAGCCCTTCATATAGGCCATTCCCATAGCAGTAACCTGCCTTTTATCTTCGCCGAAGGAGCGCATCCCTATAATGGGGTTGTCGGGGTTGGCATTAATATCTATTACCGGGGCAAAGTCTTCCTGCACGCCCAGCCTCTTGCATTCCTTCGCTATTTCGGCTCCCATAAGGTAAACAAGCGAATCGCTGCCGGCGGCGGCGGCTGTCATCTGGAAGGGGAATGTGGGAACGCTGTCGAGCCGCATGGCAAGCCGCCATTCGGCATCCATGCCTATAAGTAACGGCACCCTGGAGAGCGACTGGTAGAAATTGGTAAGCAGCGCCTGTCTTAGCGGGCTGCCCTTAAAGAAAATAAGCCCTCCTATTTTTTGCTCCCTAATGAGCGCCGTATCGCGAGCCATGCTGTTGTCGTGGCTTGCGGTATCGGAATAAGCCGCCACCATAAAAAGCTGTCCGATGCGTTCATCGGGAGTAAGTGTTTTCATTACCGAGTCGGCCCAATGCGCCGCTTCGGAGGTATTGAACGGCACGGCATTTTGGGCGGAGGCAGCAGAAAAAATGGCTGACAGGAAGATAGTGCCGGAGAGGAGAAGAAGGATTGAAGCCTTGCGCATGTCTTATTTTACTTTTCAATCACCACGCTTACTTCCTCTACGTGCCCGTGAATGGGGGGGTTCAGCTTGACCACCTCCACCGACAGGCTTTCTATTCCCTTAAACTCCTTTTCCATACGGTCGGCTATCCGCCCTGCTACATTTTCTATAAGTTTTGAACGGATGGCCATTTCATGCTTCACTAATTCATACACAGCGGAATAATCAATGGTCTGGTTCAGTTCATCGCATTTTGCCGCATCGGAAAAGTTGAATTTTATCTGAACATTCACCACAAAATTGCCTCCTATAAGGGCTTCTTCTTCAAGGCAGCCGTGATAGGCGAACAGTTTTATTCCGCGGAGGTTAATGATGTGCATCAGGCATTCATTTTCTTAAGCCCCGTGTCAAGCCTTTTAATTATTTCGTCCCTGCCCAAAAGCTCCATAGTCTCTAAAAGCGCCGGACCGGCAGCCATGCCTGTTACAAGTACGCGGAAGGGCTGCATGACCGAACCCTGCGGGATGTTGAATTTTAAGGTAAGTTCCTTTAGCAGCGAATTGAGGAATGGTGCCGTAAAATCCGGTGTGGCTTTTTGCAAAGCCTCTTTAAGCGCTTCGAAAAAAGCGGGTACATTATCTTTCCACTTCTTCTGAATGGCAGCGGTATCATAACTTGCAGGAGGAACAAAAAAGAAACTGCCTATATCCCAGAATTCGGAGGTGAAGTGCGCTTTTTCTTTAATGAGCCCGCACACTTTTGCTACGTACTCGCGATTAGCGAGTGTTTCGGGGATTACTTTTGCCTTAACAACATTAAGAAAAATATCGGCAAGCTCTTCATTTGTCTTTTTGATGAGGTATTGCCTGTTGTACCATTTTGCCTTTTCGGGGTCGAATTTGGCTCCGTGTATGCTTAACCTGTCGAACGAAAAAGCGTTTATTCATTCATCCATGGTAAACAGCTAATGAGTGGTGCC
>JABEUT010000163.1 GCA_013044305.1 Bacteroidia bacterium | reverse complement strand
TTCGATATCTGAAAAGGAATTAAACCAAACTCTTCGTCTAAGGCAAGGGATACAATCTCGGAAACATATTTAAAGATTAATTTGTTGAATTGATAATGAACCGCCCCTTGATTTCTATGATAAAACATGCAAGGAAAAATTATTGAATCTTTCATCGCTGCTTTTTTCACGATTCTTTTTATACAATCGGGGCTTGATAAGGTCATCAATTGGAAAGATGAACTTGCTTTTAATAAGGAACATTTCTCCAAAACTTTCCTTAAGCCTTTCGTTCCTTTGCTGCTCGGGATTCTAACAGTATTAGAACTTTCTTCGGGCTTGCTTTCGGCTACAGGTGTTGTAAGTTTATGGATGGGAAGCGGCATATTATACTGTTATGCCTGCTGTCTTTGCGCGGTTACCCTTTTATGCCTGTTTTTCGGACAGAGGATTGCCAAAGATTATGGCGGCGCACAGGCGCTCGTGGCTTATTTTATAGTTGCCTTGTTGGGAATTGCATGGCTAACCTTGTAAGCCAGCCGCACCGGGGCATCACATCACATCCAAGCCGATGTCTTTTCTGAAGTATTTATTTTCAAAATCAATTTTTGATATGGAATTGTAAGATGCCGCACGTGCCTCTTCCAGACTATTTTTTAAAGATGTTACAGCCAGCACCCTTCCGCCGTTTGTAACTATTTTTCCCGAATCTGCTTTGGTTCCGGCATGAAGCACTAAACTGTCCTGTATCCGGTCCAGGCCTGCAATCTGTTTTCCTTTAGCATACTTTTCAGGGTAACCTCCTGAAACGAGCATTACGGTTATTGCAGGGCGTTCATCTATTTCTATTCTTGCTTGCTTAAGTTCACCTTTTGCGGCGGCAAGCAGCAAAGGCAGGATGTCCGATTTTATGCGAGGCATCACAACCTCCGTTTCCGGGTCGCCCATGCGCACATTGTATTCAATTACTTTCGGATTACCATCGCAGTTGATGAGTCCGAAAAATATAAAACCCCTGTAGTCCAATTTTTCATTCCTCAAACCATCCAGCGTCGGGGCTATGATTTGCGCTTTAATCTTTTCCATGAATAATTTGGTAGCAAACGGAACCGGTGAAACGGCGCCCATGCCTCCTGTATTCAATCCTGTATCACCCTCGCCCACCCTCTTATAATCCTTAGCTTCCGGGAGCAGAACATAGTCATTTCCGTCAGTGAGTACAAAGACAGATAACTCTATTCCTGACAGGAATTCCTCAATAACTACTTTCCGGCTTGCCTGTCCGAATTTTTCGTTCAGGAGCATATCCGTCAGACAAGCCTCCGCTGCCTGCAGCGAATTTTCTATAACCACGCCTTTGCCCGCAGCCAGTCCGTCGGCTTTGAGTACAAATGGCGGTTTTAAGGAGCGTAAAAAATTCAGCCCATCGTTCACCGTGGTCTTTTCAAATGACTGGTACTTTGCGGTAGGTATGCCGTGCCGGCTCATGAACGCCTTGGCGAAATCCTTGCTTCCTTCCAACATGGCTCCCTGACCGGAAGGCCCAAGTACTGAAATGCCGCCCAGGGCTCTATCTTTGCTGAAAAAATCATATATGCCTTTTACAAGAGGCTCTTCGGGCCCCGGTACAATCAGGTCTATCTGCTTTTCAATTACTATTTTCCGTATCTGCTCAAAATTCAGAATATCCAGATCCAGATTGGTTCCTGCCGAACCGGTGCCGGCATTGCCCGGGGCTATATACAAGCGGTTTAATAAGGGGCTTTGGGCAATTTTCCAGGCGAGGGCATGTTCCCTGCCGCCCGACCCCAACAATAATACATTCATTCTATTCGTTAATTTTGTACAAATATAATTTTAAGTTATGTGTTATCGGGCAATGAACCAATTGAGACGGTAACATATTGTAACAGGCAAGGGAGATAAAAATAAGATGAATGAATTAGATCCTTCCGCTGCGAACGATAAGCGAAGCCCGTTAGGGATACCTCTGGCGGTGCATCATTACATAAATGTAGGAAGCCTTGTCATGCTCATGGTCGGCTTACCCACTTCCACGTTCCTTACAAGTCTCCCGCAGTTTATTATCGCCGGCAACTGGCTGCTCGAAGGCAGACTGAAAGAAAAAATGAAACGCTTCTTCGGCAATCCTGTTGCGCTGCTTCTTTGTTCCTTTTACGTGATGCACCTTTTGGGCTTGCTCTATACCTCGACGGCAGGAATGGATTACGGGCTGGAAGATGTTCGAAAAAAAATCCCCCTTTTCCTGCTTCCTTTCCTCTTTTCAACCATGGGCATTATCAGCGATAAGGAGAAACGATTTATCTTTTTAGTCTTCATGCTGTCGGTAACATTTTCCACCTTTTATGGAATATATCTTTTAGTAACCCGCCAATTCACCGACATACGCGAAATATCAACTTTTGTTGACCCGGTGAGGGTTGGCATGATGCTGGTGCTCTCTTTTTTTATCCTGATGCATTATATCTTTTCACATAAGCGGTCTGTTCTGTCCATTGTGCTATTTATCTGGGCTGCGTGGATGGTCGTTTACCTGTTTATAATGCAATCGCTTACTGCAGTCATTTTGCTGTTCGTCATAGCTGTAATTCTGCTTTTCATATATTCAATCAGGCAGATTGGCAAAAAAAATTATAGGCCCGCCCTGGCCCTGTCGGCTATGGCGCTGTTCATCATTTCGGGGTGTGTTGCCTATGCTTCCTATTTCAAACACCATTATTTTCCGGCAGCCGACAAGGTCTCATTTTACACTCTTGATAAAAAGACACTGTCCGGTAATACTTATCTGAATGATACCGACCGCTACCCCACCGAAAACGGGCATTATGTATCCATTTATATATGTTTTCCGGAGCTGAAATCTGCCTGGAACCGCCGTAGCCGCATTCCATTCGAGAGCACGGATATGAAAGGCAATCCCATAAAATTTACCTTGTTAAGGTACCTCGCATCAAAAAACCTGCGCAAGGATTCTGCGGGTTTAAGCCGGCTCTCATCAGGCGATATCAAAGCCATTGAAGACGGCATTCCCAATTATCATTTCAATTCGCTTACCAGCATGCCCTACCGTTTTTACCAGATTGTTTGGGAATTGCGCGATTACAGGCACGGAGGATACGCCTCCGGGCATTCCCTTACGCAGCGTTTTGAATTCTGGAAGGCGGCCCTGCATATAATCAGAGAACACTTGCTTGCCGGCGTTGGCACGGGCAACGTACGTATTGCCTTTGCCGATATGTACAACAGGCTTCATTCAAGATTGGATGAGAAGTCGAGGCTGCGAAGCCACAACCAATACCTTGAAATTGGAGTGGCTTTCGGCATTATAGGCATAGTATGGTTCTTATTTACTTTACTTTTTCCGGCATTCGGAACGGGTAAAATATACACCTATCATTACTTTATCTTCTGGTTAATATTAATGATTGCAATGCTTACTGAAGATACATTGGAAACACAGGCGGGAGCCACATTCTATGCCTTTTTCAATGCCTTCCTGCTATTCCTTTAAGCCGCCTGACGCATCGAACTGTTCAGGCGGTCCGGGCTTTTTCCCATATCCAGGCCGTACGCATCATATCGTCGAGGTTGTATTGCGGAACCCAATGCAATAATTTCTTTGCAAGGGAACTATCAGAGTAAATTGCCTCCACATCGCCTTCTCTGCGCCTGCCTGTTTTATAGTTCAGTTTTTTCCCGCTAACCTTTTCAAAAGCCTTAATCATTTCCATAACGGTAACCCCCCTGCCCGAACCCAGGTTGAACACGGAATAAGGCGGAGGGGCTTTTGTTTTCATCAGGTAGGTGAGGGCGTTGCGGTGAGCCGCCGCAATGTCGCTTACATGAATATAATCGCGTATGCAGGTTCCGTCGCGGGTGCGGTAGTTGTCGCCGTAAACAATCAGCTGCTTCTGCCTGCCGGCAGCTGTCTGGGTGATCATCGGCACCAGGTTGTTCGGCTTCTGGGTAGGCACCTCGCCGTTCATCCCCGACGGATGGGCTCCCACAGGGTTGAAATAACGCAGCGCCACAGTATTAATCTCACTGTTCACAGTTGAAAAATCCGACAAGATACGTTCCCCGATTTGTTTGGTAAAGCCATAAGGCGATTCGGCGTGGCCGATGGGCGTTTTTTCATTTACAGGCAGGCGGCTTATGTTGCCATAAACCGAGCAGGAGGAAGAAAATATAAAATACGGTATCCCGTATTTTTTGGAACAATAGAGCAGGTTTATGAGCGACTCTATGTTGTTGTGGTAGTACAGCAGGGGCTGCTCTACCGATTCCGGCACCGATTTGAATGCGGCAAAATGTATTATGCCGCTTATATCCCTGTTTTCCTTAAATATGTTTTCAACCCTTGTCTTGTTGCATAAATCAACCTGATAGTTCCTTACCGTCTTACCGGTTATTTTTTTTATTCGCCGGAAAACGTCGGGTGAGGAGTTGGAAAAATTATCGGCTGAAATAACCTGCCAGGGGGTGTGTTCCAAAATATCTATAATGGTATGCGAGCCTATGTAGCCGGCGCCGCCGGTAATAAGTATTTTTATTTTTTTGTTAACCATGCCCATTTGTATTAATGCCTGCCAGGCCGGAACACCCATGCCCTTAAACCGGTTTTACGTTTGATAATAAAAAACAAAGCCACATTCCAAACCACTATGCTGAAGCCCGAGGCAAAAGCCGTTCCGTTCATGCCCCACCTGGGAGTAAGCGCAAAATTGAGTGCAATATTAATTACAATACTTATAACGAGCACCATACCGTTGTATTTCTCAAATTTGCTCATAAGCGCCAGATTCCCTACCGAACCGAATGCCGAATTGATGAGGTGTGCCGCGCAAAGGATGATAAGGGCATACTGACCCCGCTCGAAACCGGGACCCCATAAGGACAAAATCTGTTGGCTGAAGATCATCACCCCGATGGCAACCGGGGCGGTAAGCAGCATAACCCAGCGGATGGTTTGCGTAACCAGCCTCTGCAATTCTTTGTTCTCCTTTAACGTATGAAGGTGGGCAAATGAGGGAGCCAGAACAATATTTGAGATAGTGAGTACAAATGAGGTTATGAGCGCCACGTTGCTTGCTATTTTGTAAACACCCACCTCTGCCGGCGGCTTCAGATAACCGAGCATATACACATCCATCTGCGAATCGATGCTTACGAGCACTCCGAAAAGAAAAAGACCTGAAACCTCTTTCATCCATCGCTTTTTTTCATATTCAGCCCTGATATCCTTTAGCATGGCCGAAGCCCCGCTCCTGTACTTAATGACAACAAAAGCCAGTGCGGCCGCACAGGCGGAAGAATTAAAGATTAAAGCAGGATAGAGGGTGATATGCCTTTCGAAGCAATACAATAATGCCAGGAGGACAAGCATGGTAACCGGTCTGATAATTTTTTCGGAAACCTGCGAAAGCAGCACCTTGTGCATACCGCGCAATACCGACGAGAGCAGCAGCAAAAAGGAATACAGGGGTATGGCGCTGCACATTACAAGCATAGGGTAACGGTAGGCCACGTCCGGAAGCACCGGAAAAAAGTATATAATGAAAACTGTTGCTATGGCCCCGCCGAAAGACAGGGTAAAAAGGGTTGCCGTGCTCCAGTTCATAAACCCCTTCCACTCACCTCGTTTATCAACTGCCAGCAGCCCAGATGTTTCCCTTAGCGACAAAAGGTTCAGCCCGTACACCATAAAATTTACCACACCCATAACCACCGAGAAACAATAGGCATATATGCCGTAATTGGTCGGCCCCATGCTTCGCCCCATTACCAGGCTGATAAACATGGATATGCCTGTGCCTCCTACCTGTACCATAAATATGGGTAAAAGCACCTTGTAGAGCCTGTTCCTGTCTTCCTCTGTGGTAATATGCAGGATGCCCTTGATATATTCAGCCGGTTTCATGAATGCCGGACTAAAATACAAAAAGGAAATCAGCGGTGAGTATTTAAATCATTTTAACAGTAAAAGCCGCATACCAAGCATTGGGCAGACAAGTACATTTAGATGCCATCCCCCGAATTCATATCTGCATAAACAGCTTATATTCAACAATATGCTGCCTATATCACATAAAACCGGAATAAAACCGGCTTAGCCGTTGGTAAAGACCCCAAACAGGATTCCGGCACGATAAATTTTTTTTGGAATAGCTTCGCATGGGTTTACTTTATTTGTAATTTTGAAGCCGGATAGTTTCGCAAAAATTTACAGTTTAACCCTATAAATTTCCGTACCCGGGAAATCATCAGCAACAATGAGTTTTATTTCAAGCATTCAGGCAAGGCAAATACTCGATTCAAGAGGGAATCCTACTATTGAAGTGGATGTGATAACCGATACCGGAACCCTGGGGCGCGCCTCCATACCATCGGGCGCCTCCACCGGAGTTCATGAGGCTGTGGAGTTGCGCGACGGCGACAAGAGCATTTACCAGGGCAAGGGCGTAATGGTAGCGGTAAACAACGTGAACACAACCATTAACGAGGAACTGAAAAGCATGTACATTTTTGACCAGAAGAGCATAGATAAAAAAATGCTTAACCTCGATGGTACCGAAAACAAATCGAACCTGGGTGCAAATGCAATACTCGGCGTATCGCTTGCTGCTGCCAAAGCCGCATCGGAAGAAAGCCGGCTTCCGCTCTATAAATATATCGGAGGTGTCAATGCCAGCACGTTGCCTGTTCCGCTGATGAATATATTGAATGGAGGAGTTCACGCCGATAATAATATTGACTTCCAGGAATTTATGATCATGCCCGCCGGCGCGGCATCCTTTTCCGAAGCACTGCGTATGGGCTCCGAAGTATTTCATACGCTGAAAAAGCTACTGAAGGATAAAAATTTTTCCACCAATGTGGGAGACGAAGGCGGCTTTGCCCCCAGCCTAAAATCGACCGAAGAAGCGCTTGACATGATCATGAGCGCCATTGAAAAAGCGGGCTACAAGCCTGCAAAAGACATCTGGCTCGCACTGGATGCGGCCTCCTCATCCTTTTACCTTGATGACGAAAAGAAATACCACTTTAAAAAATCGTCGGGCAATAAACTGTCGTCGAAAGAACTAATAGACTATTACCAGAAACTGGCAAAAAAGTACCCTATAATTTCCATTGAAGACGGACTGGCGGAAGACGACTGGGACGGATGGCGCGCCCTTACCGCCGCAATGGGCGAAAAAGTACAGCTCGTGGGCGACGATATTTTTGTAACCAACGTAACACGCCTTCAGAAAGGAATAGATGAAAACGCAGCCAACTCGGTACTTGTAAAGGTAAACCAGATAGGCACCTTGAGTGAAACCATTGATACCGTTTCGCTGGCAACACGCCATTCCTATACATCCATCATCAGCCACCGTTCGGGCGAAACGGAAGACACCACCATTGCAGATCTGGCTGTAGCCCTGAATACAGGACAGATAAAAACAGGCTCCGCCTGCCGCTCCGAGAGAATAGCAAAATACAACCAACTTCTCCGAATTGAAGAAGCCCTGGGAACGGAGGCCATATTCGGGGGTAAAACTTTTAAATACCTTTAACCATGGATAAACTAAAAGAGAAGTTCATTGAAAAAGCCCGCGTCGAAAACGACAACGTAAAAAAATTCATCAAAGAGAACGGCGACAAGAAATTCGGCGAATACACCCTCGCACAGATATATGGCGGCATGCACGGAATTACCGGGCTTATCACCGAAACATCAAAACTCGATCCGGAGGAAGGAATACGCTTTCGGGGCTATTCCATACCCGAACTTCGCGAAAAGCTGCCCAAAGCCCCCAACGGCACCGAACCCCTGCCCGAAGGCATCTTCTACCTGATGCTCATGGGCGAACTGCCTACCGCCGCCGATGTAAACGAACTAACCAACAACTGGGCAAGGCGGAGCATTGTGCCCCGCCATGTTTTCGACACCCTCGATTCGCTGCCGGTTAATACGCATCCCATGACGGAATTCAGCATAGGCGTTATGAGTATGCAAACCGAATCACTGTTCACCTCGGCATACGCAAAAGGCATCAACAAGAAAGATTACTGGGATTATGTGTACGAAGATTCCATGAACCTTATTGCACGCCTGCCGCGCGTAGCAGCCTACATTTACCGCCGTAAATATAAAAACAACGAACACATTGAACCCGACCCCAAGCTGGACTGGGCAGCCAACCTGGCCCACATGCTGGGTTACGATATGCCGGATGTATACAAACTCATGCGCCTGTACCTTACCATCCACGCCGACCACGAAGGAGGCAACGCCTCGGCTCATGCCACACACCTGGTGGGCTCCACACTAAGCGACCCTTACCTGGCATTTGCAGGTGGAATGAACGCCCTGGCAGGCCCCCTGCACGGTCTGGCCAATCAGGAAGTGGTAAAATGGATTTATGAACTCCGTAAGAACCTCGGAGGAGGGCTGCCTACCAAAGAGCAGATTGCAGAGTACATAAAAAAGACTCTGGCAGCAGGGAGGGTGGTTCCAGGTTACGGACACGCCGTGCTTCGCAAAACAGACCCTCGGTTTACCGCCCAGCAGGACTTCTTCACCAAATACATTAAAAAGGACGACCTCTGCGAAATAGTTCAGATGATATACGAGGTGGCTCCGCCGATATTGCAGGCTACCGGCAAGATAAAGAACCCCTGGCCCAACGTAGATGCCCATTCGGGAGTGCTGCTTATACATTACGGAATTGTGGAGTATGATTATTATACAGTGCTTTTCGGCGTATCAAGAGCGCTTGGAGTGCTTGCCTCGCTTATATGGGACAGGGTGCTCGGGTTCCCGATAGAACGCCCCGGATCTACTACCACCAGCATGCTGCAAAAAAAATTCGGCCTTACCGTAGCCTGAACTGAATACACAAAATGCAAAAACTGATTGCGCTTGTTTTGGTTGCCGGAGCAGCTGCCTTCGCACTATCAAGGCTTGTGAACATGTTGAGGCGGAAAAATAAAGCCAAATGCCCACACTGTTCAGCGGGAGAGAACCCGCAAACTGTGGGTAAAATGGAAGAGCGCCGCAATTAACCGAATTGCGGCTTTTTTGTATATTGGCAGAGTTAATTACAGTGTACGTACTGAACCAGTATGATGAAAAAACATTGCCGCCGAAATATCTGCTTGTCAGTTCTGTGCCTTATCTCCCCTTTCATCTGGGCACAGACATCGGTCATTGATTCGCTTAAACATTTGCTTAGCACCGCCGGTTCCGACTCCCAGGTAATGAACATTTCGGCCGACCTCTGCCTGAAGTACCTGCTGGCAAGTCAATACAATGAAAGCATTAAATATGGAAAGCAAGCCACTGCAATTGCCGATAAACTTGAGCGCCTGCCCTCAATACAATTTAGCAACAGGGCTAAGGCGCTTGATGCAAAAGTTTGTATCAGGCTCGGCAACGCCTATGAAAATATTGCCGACTACCCAAACTCCTTTATTT
>JABEUT010000162.1 GCA_013044305.1 Bacteroidia bacterium | reverse complement strand
CAGGTGGTAAATCATTCCTACATTCCCGTATTAAGCATCCACCCTGTTTTCAATCCGAATGTGGAGAGTGTGAGCAGCTGGAGGTTCTGGGGGTGATGCCTCTGGCAGGTATCTGCCGCCGGAGCGTACATTCACAGATAGCAGAATCTAACTTTCTTTACCCGCCACAAATTGCAGGAGCCTCATCTTGGCAATGGGCAAAAGGGTTTCGGCAAGGGGCAGCGGCAGTTCGCTTTCAATGGCATAAGCTGCAGGGTTGGGCAATTCCTTCTTCTCCTTCATCATCTCCAGTTTAATATACTGGTAAGTGAGTTGTATTCCTGCTTCGCATGTTTTTATGTATTGGGTATGTATGCCGCGGTATTTGCCGTCGGGCTGCTCAAAGAGTGAAATGTCATATTCGAACACTTGGGTATCGGCGCCTTTGCCGTCCCGTATAAAAATGTAGCCCTCCCGCGAATCGAGGGGCACTATTCCCACAGGCGAAATGGTGATCTGCCTGTCTATGAAATCGTAAATCTCCCTGCCCCTTTCCAGGTACTTTTCAAATTGGGGAATCGAATAATTTATAATGCTCTCCACCTCCTGCATCAATGCTGTGTCGGAAAACAAACTGTCGTAAACCAGGGCCATTTTTTCCGTGTCAATGTCCTTTGCTTCCTGCGGAAATCCCTTCCTCAATTCTTCCTTATTCTGTTTTATTGAAACAACCTGCTTATAGTGCCCGTAAAGCTCTTTCAGGGCAGGGTATAGTTTCTTCATATCGAAATCTTTCGCTACATCTTGCAGGTAAGCGAGCAGAATATACTTCTTGTATTCAAAATCTATTTGATTTTCGGTAATCCAGTTTACGCCAAGCCTTTTCATAATTAACGTTTGAGTTTAAACTTTAAAAAATGAATTATATCAACACCTGATTTATACGACAAGGAGCCCGTACAGGTTACGGGTATTGAATTTTGCCGGACTACCGGTTATTACAATATCCGCTTCAGCCTTAAAGAATTTCCTACTACAATCACATCGGAGAACGACATGACCATTGCACTCCATATCGGGCTTATAATTCCGCTGGCGGCAAGTGGTATGGCAACAGCATTGTACAAAATGGCCCAAAAAAGATTCTGCTTTATTATCTTCAGGGTGGCTGCGCTTATTTTAAACACCATAGGCAGCTGGCTAAGATCGTGCTCTCCGAGCAGTATAACCCTGGCGGCCTGCATGGCTATTTTTGTGGATCCGCCGAGCGATATGCCCAGGTTTGCCATGGCAAGTGCCGGAGCGTCGTTTATGCCGTCGCCTACCATAGCGGTGGGCGATAATTTGGCAAGCCGGCTAATCTGGTCTAATTTCTGATAAGGCAGTTGTTCGGCGTGCACCTCGTCAATGCCAAGCGCGCCTGCAATTTGTTCGGCAGGGGCTTTTTTATCGCCTGTAAGCATTACGGTATGCAACCCCAGCGCTTTCAGTTCAGCAACGGCGCTTCCGGCGTTTTTGCAAAGTGTATCTTCAAGGTCTATGGTTGCCACAAGCTTTCCGTCTTTCAGTAAGTACACGGAATGTTTATTTTCGGTCGTCAGCCCATCAGCTATTTTATAGGAGCCGAGCCTGTAGCTGTGCCCTGCTTCGTCACTGGCATACATGCCCTTGCCTTCCTCCTCGTGAATGTCTTTCAGAGCTATTTTCGAAGCCCTGCCTTTCAGGTATCCGCTAATGGAGTGTGCAATAGGGTGTGTGGAATATTGCTCTATGGTGTATAGTATATTCTCAACCTGTTGCCGCCCGGCTCCGTTATATATTGAAATATCCTTTACCGAAAAGGCTCCCGTGGTAAGCGTGCCTGTTTTGTCAAACGCCACATTCTTAATGGCCACTACAGCCTCCATGGTGGATGCGCCCTTTATGAGTATCCCTTTTCTGGCAGCCATGCCGAGCGATACAGCTACTGCGGTGGGCGTTGCAAGCCCCATGGCACAGGGGCAGGCAACAACAAGCACGGCAATGCTGTTCAGAATGCAGCTTTCCGGATTGATGTGCAGCACAAAATACATGACAAGAAACGTGAGCGCGGAAACGGCAATAACGGCAGGAACAAAAACGGCGCTCACCTTATCGCCTATACGCTGAATTTTCGGAGCGGAACTTTCGGCATGTTTCACCATATCTATAATTTGCGCCACCACGGTATCCTTTCCCACCTTCTCGGCGCGGAAACGCAGATGCCCGTTTACAAGAATGGTTCCGCCTATTACCGGATCGCCGGGCTGCTTTACTACCGGCATGCTTTCACCGGACACCATAGATTCGTTGATGGATGCCGTACCCGCGGTAATCACCCCGTCAACGGGTATGCTCTCCCCCTGTTTAACCAGCAGCATATCGCCTATCTGCAATTCCTTGTAATCGGTTACTACAAACTCTTCGGCGCCCTGATGCGTAACAATTTTGGTGGCCTTCTGCTTCTGCACCTTCAGCAGGGAGGTAAGCGCAGAAGTGGTTTGCCGCACCGAACGGCTTTCTATCATATTGCCGAGCAGCACAAGGGTGATAATGGTTGCGCAGGTATCAAAATAAAGGGGGAGCGCCGAAGCTGCCGGGTAATGTCGCATAGCCAGGAGGCTGTATAAAAAAGCGGCCGTAAACCCCATGGTTATAAGCACATCCATGTTCGGCGATTTTGCCATTAGCGAACCCCATGCGCTTTTGCCGAAGTAAAGCAGTCCGGTTATAAATACAGGCAGGCAGATAAGGAGCTGCACAAGCGGATCGTGAAGCGCCTGTATATGTAAAAACATGTGCAGCAGCAAGGGAGCAGTAAGTATGGCAGATGCGATAAACCTTATCTGCAACCCGTTTTTGCGCCAGAATGACGGCTCTGCCGCAACTTCGCCCGTCTGGCTTTCGTCGTGAAGATGGGCCTTGTACCCCGCCTTTTCAATGCTCCGTATCGCCACCTTCACCTTCTCCTTGTCGCAAGCGGCAAAAGAAGCCTCTTTGGCAAGATAATCCACCTTTACCTTCTCCAGGCCCTGCTCCTTCAGCGCAGAAGTTATGGTATTTGCGCAGCTCTGGCAGTGCATACCGTCAATGTCGAGCAATACCTCCTCCTTGTTGTCAGTTTGGCTGTTGGTCATTTCTTTCAGATGCTATAATCTTAGTGCAAAGTTAGTCAATGTAACGCGAATCAGGTATGATGCCGGTCAGGCAGACTCAAGAATCAGATAGTGGGTCAGTTTGCTTGTAGGTTATTCATACCCCAGTGGGGTAAAATGTTACTTACCCCGACCTTCAGGCCGGGGTTTATTGCGCCCTCGCCCCTTACCCCTCTCCCATAGTGGGAGAGGGGCTGGGGGAGTGGGTTGTTATAATTACCCCCGCCTTAAAAGGCGGGGCTATTGATATTAAACTCCTTTGGAGTTAAAATTTCAAACTGAACCACTGCCAGGAATTGGGCTATACGGTGGGTCTTTGGTTTTTATCGTATATTTGCCGCATGAACATATTGCAATTCCATCTGCATCATCACGCTTATCCTGCTACGGGTAAGTCTTAATGCGTATTGTTCACCCCATCAAAATTTAACAATATTCACAAGGCTTACCTTAATAAGTAAGCCTTTTTTTATACCAAAAACCCAAAATAATGAGACTGAAAATAGCAATACAAAAATCGGGACGGCTCTATGAAGAATCGGTAAAGCTGCTTAAAGAATGCGGTATAGACTTTAACAACAGCATGAACAAGCTGCGCACGGAAGCCACCAATTTTCCGCTGGAAATACTTTTTCTCCGCGACGACGACATACCCCAATATGTAGCCGATAAGGTTGCGGCCATAGGCATAGTGGGAGAGAATGTTATTGCCGAAAAAAAACAAAAGGTAAAGATTATGGAACAACTGGGTTTTGGCAAGTGCAGGCTATCCATTGCCGTACCCAAGGATAAAAAATATGAGGGACTGAAGAGCCTGAACGGAAAGCGGATTGCCACCTCTTATTCCCATGTTCTCACTGCATTTTTGAAGAAGAACAAAATAAAAGCGGAGATTCACGACATCAGCGGATCGGTGGAAATAGCGCCGGGTATAGGT
>JABEUT010000161.1 GCA_013044305.1 Bacteroidia bacterium | reverse complement strand
GCGCCGGGAATGTGTCCGTGTTCAAACTCGGCAGGGGTGCGAACATCAAACACCTGATGCAGTAAGGATAAGTCAAAGAATTCTTTTGCTTCGATAGCCCTGCTCACCTCCTATGCGGTTTTCTTGTTCAGCACTAGGTAAATGGGTATGCCCAGGAGCACAATGACAATACCGGGCAAAGTGGTTCGCGGAATCATGATGAGCAGGTCGGCGGCAATAGCGGTTGCGATAACTACATAAAGACCGGGCAGCCAAGGGTATGCCTTCACCTTGTAAGGGCGCGGTGCATCAGGCTGCTTTATCCTTAGCCTGAAGATACCCGCAATGGTAAGGGCGTAAAAAATGAGAGATGCTATTGTGATATACTCAAGCAGGTCGCTGTATTTGCCAGATAAGCATAATACTATTGCCCACATACATTGGTAAAGGAGCGATTTAGCTGGCACACCTTTTTTATTCAGGTGCATAGCCTGCTTAAAGAAGAGCCCGTCGGCAGCCATGGCATAATAAAGACGGGCGCCCGATAAAATAATACCGTTGTTGCAGCCGAAGGTGGAAACCATTATCAGCGCCGCCATCACATAGGTAGCGCCGCTGCCCAGGATAACAGCGATGATGGCAGTAGCCACGCGGTCGTCCTTGGCAAAGGCTATTCCATGCGCCATGATTCCTGCCCCATGCGGAAAACCGTTCAGGGGCAGAATGGCCAGATAGGTAAAGTTGACAGCCGTATAAAGTACGCCCACCATCAAAGTTCCTAAAAAAAGGGAACGGGGAATGTTCCTCTCCGGATTCTTTATCTCGGCGGAAATGAAGGTAACATTGTTCCAGGCATCGCTGGAAAAAAGCGAACCCACCATGGCTACGCCAAACCCTGCAATAAGTGCCATGCCATACAAAGGCTGCTGAATCACTTCCCCTTTTTTATTTATGGTTGCAGAATAGGCGTTCCACATATTTGTAAAGTTATCTGTTATAAAGTGCCCTTTGGCCGCCATGGTGAGCCCTGCAATAACCAGTAGCGCCAGGGCCACCAGCTTTGCAGATGTAAAAACAGCCTGCACCGCCTTGCCCGATTTTACACCCTGCATATTGATGAGCGTAAGAACAACAATAATGAAAATAGCCAGGAGCTGCCCTGCCGATATTTTTAGTATGCCGGCATCGAGCACGATGTTATCTGTACCGAAGGCCGGAATGAAAACAGCAGCAAATTTTGCAAAGGCAACGCCAACGGCGGCTATAAAGCCCGTTTGGATTACAGTGAAGGAAGTCCAGCCGAAGAGAAAAGCCACGAACGGATTCCAGGCTTCTTTCAGATACACATACTGTCCTCCGGCCTTAGGCATCATTCCTGCCAGTTCTCCATAACTCAAGGCGGCAATGATGGTGATAAAGGCGCTGGCAACCCAGGCGAGCAGGAGATACCCCGGCGAGCCCAGCTGCCGGCTCATGTTGGCACTAACAATAAATATCCCCGACCCGATCATGGATCCGGCAACAAGCATGGTTGCATCAAATAGCGTAAGCGAGCGCCTGAAAAGGCCTTCATCCTCCTGCATTTCCATGGGCTTAAAATACAAATTAATATGCTCTCCATGATTTTTCTCAAGCCAAATCGTGATTTTATACCTTTTTCCGGCAGGAGGCTTTATTACTTTTGATTCATAGAGATAGCGTTAATCTTTAGCGGAGAGATAGGTCCAATGTGATTTTTCAGAATGCCATCTTAAATACAAACTTCATCACCCTAAAAATACTTTAGTATGAAAACACGATTCACCCTTTTCAGCCTGCTGCTGTGCGGCATGCCGTTTTGCTATTCCCAATCGCAGCCTGTAAGCATAAGCATTCCGTGGACTAAAGAAGACTCGGCTGCAATAAATGCCCTTGCCCTTTACCCCGATACCACCAGGTTGAAAATATACCGCGCCTGCCAGTACCCCGCCATTATTGTGAATGCGGCAAGCCTGCAAAAGAACTCAAGTGCGGCATTTGCAAGTCTTATCAGCGGCTTCCCGCGCAGCATGCAGGAAGACCTGTGGAATTTGAGCCGTTACCCCAACCTCATTTCTTCGCTGGCTGACGGCGGCAAAAAATCCACTTCGCAAACCGACAGCATACTTGCGGCATTCCCTCCCGAAATACATGATGCGGCTTTAAAATATGCGCAAAACAACTACGGTATTCTTAAAAGCATAAACGATTTGCAGGATAGCGTAGACGGGCAGTTCCGTCAGCTGCTCGCTTCTTACCCCGCCGATATACAGGCTCTGTTTGAGGACCTGATACGTATGCCGGCGCTGTTCAGCCTGCTAAACGACAATTTAAACCTTACGGTACGCGTAGGTGACCATTATAAACGCAATCCCGAGGGCCTTACCCGCGAAATGGATTCGGTTGCCACCGTTAGGCAGCAGCAGCAGGCAAAGGATGTGGAAGACTGGAAAAATACGCTGCAGAACGACTCCAGTGCCCGCAAGGATCTGCAGCAGGCAGCCAACGAATATGCAGACAGTAACGGATACAAAACAGCAGATGTGGACACACCACATGATACCACCATAATCAATAATTACTATACCTATCCTTATCCCTATTGGTTCGGCTACCCGGTATGGTACCCTTATGACTACTGGTACCCTTACCCCTACTGGTACGACTGGGGCTTTTATTACGGGCCATATGGTAACATGGTGGTGTTCGGCATGCCTTCTTATTATTTCCTGAACTGGTATTTTTGGCGTCCGCTATACTGGGGCAGGTATCCATACCTTGGTTCGTGCTTCATCAACCACTATTACGGCAGACACAGGCTACACACGCTCGACAGGCTTGTAGTACACAACTGGGTGCAGGAAAACAGGCGTTACCTGCCTGCCAATTTTACCGGACATTACCCGCACAGGGCCGAAGCCATGCGACAGATAGCAAGGCTAAACGCACGTTCATTGAACAAGGACGGAAGCATTAATGAGAGGGCTCGGTCCCAATACTTTACAAGCAACAGAGCGTCCTTTACGGCTTTGAACCGGAATCCCTCCGCACCCGTCATACCGGAAGAAAGGCAGATCTCAAATGTGCGTCAACCGTTCAACCGCCAGCCCGCCGTAAATCCATCAAGGGTTATTTCGCGGCAGCGGATACATCAGCCCCCGGCCAATCAGCCGGCT
>JABEUT010000021.1 GCA_013044305.1 Bacteroidia bacterium | reverse complement strand
GACCAATACCACCGGTGTTTGCGGCGGCGACGGATTTGTATTGATCGTATGGTAAAAAAGAAAACAACAACATAGCACACAAGTAAATCATGAAAAAAATAGCGACCATATTCTTTGCGATATTTTGCCTGGCTGTATCCAGCGGGCACCTATCGGCGCAAAACCAAGACAATACTGCCGTAAATGCGGGCGACAAATTACTTGCCGATAAATACGGCATACGCATAACCGAAAGCACAGGGGATGCAAGCAGGCAGGGCAATTTGAATTTCCTTAATACTAACAACAGGATAACAGTTTTGGAATGGAACGTGTTGGATAATGCGGGCAAGGTGAGCTACGCCGGCTGCGCCCTTACGGTTGTTCCGAACCAAAGCGTTTCCTTACCGCTGAACGGCGCGCTGCAAAAAGCCCTTGCAGCAGATGGAAGCAGCATTCAATTTACGGTGAAGAATTAAGTATTTACACAGTCCACCGCAAGGGCGGCATGCCAGGGTGCAGGTGCTACGCACTATACGCAGCTAAAAAATATTGTGTAAAATGTGTTTTATACACATAATCAATATATATTTGTCTCATTATTAACCCTTAAACATCAATCCAAAATGAACAAGTCAGAATTAGTTGACGCCATCGCAAAGGAATCGAAACTTAGCAAGGCTGATTCCGAAAAAGCCCTCAACGCCTTTATCAATCAAACAACCAAGGCCCTCAAATCGGGTGGCAATGTTGCATTGGTTGGCTTCGGAACATTCAAAGTTTCGAAAAGAGCAGCCCGCAACGGAAGAAATCCTCAAACAGGCAAATCGATAAAAATTGCCGCCAAAAAGGTTGCAAAATTCAAAGCCGGAGCCGCTTTAGCCAAAGCAGTTAAGTAACAACCCGCTTCGAAATTATTGAGAGTCCCGCACAATTTGCGGGACTCTTTTTATTTTAACACCATGCTCCAATTCATTAATTGACAAGCTGACGTTTGAAAGAAGTGAACTGTAATTGCGGTTGGGTAACTGTCTCTTTGTATCTTTGATACTTGCAGGCGAAGATCAGCAGATTAACCGATGAACCCCATACCTGAAATAATTATTGTACCGGCAGCAAGGATGCGGAAAGCGTGGAACATGCTGCCCCTTGTCCTTCTATTCCTCTGTATGGTGAACAAAGCAGGCGCGCAGGAGTATTATCTACCTAAAACAGGTTACCAGCCACAACAGCAGCAGGCAACAAGCAGGGTGAGTTTTTCTATCTCGGCAGGAGCGGGGGTACCGCTCGGCGATTTCGGCAGCGAGAATGTAAAGGGCTCATTCTGGGATTTTAATTCGCCCGACTCCACAAGGCTTCAGGGCTTTGCCATGAGCGGCTTTCATTTCGACATTGCCTTGTGGTATAAAATAAACGATTTTCTGGGCGCCGAAATTTATTATGGTGGCAATGTGAATTCGGTGGACATTAACGGCTTTTCCAATACCATGGGTTACATATCCACCACCACCCAGACCTCTTACTATACGCCAGAATACCTTATAGGGCTTTATTACTACTTTGTTGAAGGAAGCAGGTTCACCTGCAAGCTGAATGGAATGATAGGACTTGTAACCAACACCTACCCCGACTTCAGTCTAAAAATAAACGACACCACAACCTATACCCGTACTATGAACAGCGGCGGCAGCGGCTTCGCCTACAGCTTCGGCACCCAGCTTGAATACGCGGTTACGCCGAGAACGAGCCTGTATATGAATGTAACTTATACCGGTGCAAATATATATTACCCGGGTTGGGAGGAAGATTTAACGGCCGTGGGAAAATACTATATCTATAATGCCCGTGTGCACCACCCGAACGACATTACCTTTATGAATACCGGCATACTTAAAATCAGTGCGGGCATTATTTTCAGCCTGTAAGATGCAATCATTCCTGAATCAGAATTCGGCATGAACGCGCAGTGAATAGACAGCTACCGGGCCGCGGTCGGCGTTGTACGCGGGGTTTATTACATACTGAAAGTCGGGGGCAAGAAACAGGTGCGGGTGGAACTGCCAGTTGTAATAACATTCCATAATTGTTTCAGGCGCATAATTGGTCAGTTTTCCGTCGCCGATCATAAAATCGTAACCGCCGGCGTTGAGGAAAGCTATGTGGTTTGCCGATATACCATTCACAATGCACGCAAGGCCTATGTTGTCGGTTTTGCGATGCCACAGGGCGCCGTCTATATTTACACCCGGAGTTATGGTGCGGTCCACCGGAGTGTAGGCCCAGGTGGCATTTTGCCCGTCGTTCCAACCCAGGCGCGCGAACAGGGCGATGTATTCCGATACCTTCTGGTTCCAGTTTATACCAATGCCGTATTTTTTATTGCCGTTGTATGCCGTAAGGTTATCTACATTAAGGGCATCGGGTATGCCCTGCTGCGCCATCTGAACGGCCTCCGAATAAACACCTCCCCTGTTTTGATTTAAATAAAGCAGCAGCGCAATGCCCCCCTGCTTCCCCTTTATATTATATGTGCAGCCCGACTCAAAGGTAAGGCCGAATGTTTTTGTAAAATTCGGGTCGAGGATGGGTCCGTTCGCCATATATGGTTCCAGGGCTCCCGATGCCTGTACATACCAGCGCCGCTCTATAAGCTGAACCACCATGCCGTAATCATAGCCGCGGGTATTAGCGGGGTAGTCCCAGGCTCCGTTGTTCATAAGCACCCAGTTCATGAATTGCGAGCGCGGGTCGTTGGCATACGGGTTGCGGTCGAAGAAATCGGCAAGTGAAAACTTACCTGCCGAAAATGTAAGCCTCCTGTCGGGCACCGGCTGCGCCACCTGGTTCACATCGTCGGCAAGCATCGTGTCGCGGCTGCCCGGCAAGGCAATATGCTGCTGATAGTACGCCCGCGCAATATATGGCAGGGTAAAGGGTTTGCCTACGCGGTACACCTCGGCGTTGGTGAATCCTGCCAAGCCTCTGGCCCCGCTTAAACCGCTGCCTTCGGCCAGTTCCGGATCGCAATAAAAGGCACCATAGCGCCACAACCGCATGCCCATGAATAAAGTGGCCGTAACCGACATATCCTGCTCATTGGTATCCATCAGGCTGTTGGCGCCTGAATATGGCGAGCGGAACTTTCCATGATATTGATCTATGGCCGTAGTTTGAAAGTGGATGGTAAAACGGCTGCTGCTGTCGCGGTTTGCAGGGCCGGAATCATTATCAGCCATTAGCGTGCCTGCGCAGGTAATTATAAACAGTACCGTAATATGATATTTGAAAACAGACATTGGAACCCCAAGTAATTAAAATTAAAAAGCCGCAAACAACAGGCGGCAAATTTACATAGTTATTTGATACACCTAATATTAATTTTTAGTTAATCCTAATAATACATGTTTCCGGGTTTTCCGTAAGGATGGGTGAACAAATACTCAAAGTTCCCGCAAACCGCAAAGTTCTTTGAATATTTTTACATATTCAATTTTCTCGCAAAGCCGCAAAACCGCTAAGTTCTTTTATGTATAAAATTGAGCGATTGGAATATCAAGTCATTCAATTTCATAACCAATGCATTAAAACGCTAATTATTTCAGGTAAAACTCAAATGCGCCTGTTATTAGTATTTTTTATATCTTAGTGGCTTAATTACCCTTTATAACTCATACCCTATATGAAAAGAACAACCTATCTGTTACCGTTAACCTTACTGATAGCGCAATCGCTGTCCGCCCAAAAGATATATAACATTGCAGGCAACGGCTACCTTGATTATTCCGGTAACGGAGGACTTGCAACCGCAGCCCAGTTTTACAACCCCAACGGCGTTGCGAAAGACGATTCAGGCAATATATATATAGTAGATCAGGGCAATAATTGTATAAGAAGGGTAAACTACACCAATGGCAGAACAGTGCTTTTTGCAGGCAACACTTTTGCCGGTTATAAAGGCGACGGAGGACTCGCCGTATCCGCAGAACTGAACGGACCATCAGCAGTGGCCTGCGACCGTTCCGGCAATGTATATATAGCCGACGAACAGAACAGCCTTATAAGGGAAGTAAACATTGCTACAAGAAAGATAAACTATGTAGCCGGCTACGTATCGGGCGGCACGCCGGTGAACGGTTACGTTCAGACCCAGGACGGAGGACTTGCTACGCACGCCGAGCTGAACCACCCCGACGGATTGGCCATATCGCCCTATGGCGACATATATATTGCCGACCGCGACAACCAGCGCATACGCAAGGTAACCGGAGGAAACATCATCACCATCTGCGGAAGAGATTCTATTGTAAAAAACGGCGGAGGCGCCCTGCTTGGCCCCAACGGCTTATTTTATGGCGACGGAAAAACCGCTTACCTTGCCGACGTTGACAACCCTGCCGGGCTGGCGCTTGACTCGCTTGGCAACCTCTACATAGCCGACCAGGGAAATTACCGCATACGCATTATAAACACCAGCGGCATCATAAATACCATTTCGGGCAGCAACAGCCCTGTATTTAACGGCGACCACATATTAGCCTCCAACGCCAACCTGAACCCTGCAGGCGTTGCAATTGGCAGGGGCGGAAATATATATATAGCCGACCAGAGCAATAACCGCATCCGCATGATAAATGCCAAAACCGACACCATCTATACATTGGCCGGAAACGGAACGGCAAGCTATGGCGGCGACGGTGGTTACGACACCAACGCCATACTCAACGGCCCAACCGGCATATTTGCCGACGATTCCGGCAGAATTCTGATATGCGATGCCAAAAACATGCGCATACGCGAAATACAAACCAACGACACCATTGTTAATAAAGCAGGATGCGGAACAGGCGGCTACTCCGGCAACTGGATGCCTGCCCTAAGCGCCTCCACACGTTACCCCAACCAGCTCACCCTTGATGCCGCAGGCAACCTCTACTTCGCCGATAAAATAAACAATGCAGTGCGCGAAATAAGGAAATCGGGAGCCGACTTGCAGAACGATACCCTTATTACTGTGGCCGGCAACGGCACCCTGGGCTACAGCGGCGACAACGGACCGGCAACATCGGGCGAGCTCTTCTGGCCCTCTTCAGTTGCTGTTGATAAAACCGGCATTATGTATATAGCCGATGTGCAGAACAATGTTGTAAGGAGGGTGAAGAATGATACCATAACCACCTTTGCAGGCACCGGCACCGGAGGATATTCCGGCGACAGCGGACCAGCCACGGCAGCAGAACTGTTCGGCCCCTACTCGGTAGCCGTTGATACCTCGGGCAATGTATATGTAGCCGATAACAAGAACTACCGTATTAGAAAAATAAACAAGGCAACAGGAATAATAACCACCGTGGCAGGCAACGGCATACAAGGCTACAACGGCGAAAACAAACCCGCCACGGCAGCCGAACTAAGCTCCCCTGTAGGAGTTGCTGTTGATACAAAAGGCAACCTCTACATCTCCGATCCGGGAACAGCCCTCATCAGCAAAGTAAACACCACCGGCACTATTACCACCATAGCAGGCAACGGATTTGTTGGCTACTGGGGCGATGCCGGCCCTGCAACCGCAGCCGAGTTTGACGAACCGGCCGGATTGTCGGTAGATAAAACCGGCAACGTGTTTGTAGCCGACAGCCGCAACAACGTTATTAGGGAAATTACCAGCGCAGGAGTCATATCCACCGTTGTTGGCAAAAAAGATACAACAATAACTAGGATCATAAAAATTGTTGCCGGTAAAAATGACACCACCTACGACACAACCTATGCCGGAATAGGCGGGTACAATGGCAATGGAATAGCTCCCACCCTGGCAGAACTGAATCAGCCCCAGAGCGTGTTTGTAGATAATTCGGGCAACCTTTACATCAGCGACTTCGGCAACCACCGCATCAGAGAGGTTACCACAACCGTGCTGAACGAAGTAGCTCAAATACCAACCCTTGTAAACAGAGTGCTCATTTATCCCAACCCTTCAGGAGGACGATTCATGATACAATCGCCGGTAATGGCGCAGGTAACGGAAGTGTTCAATATTTTAGGCGATAAAATTGCCTCTATGCCTTCGGCGGGCGGACTGAACGAAATGAATCTATCCACCCAGCCGGCGGGAATATACCTGTACCGCGTTATGAGCCAGTCGGGAGCCCTGCTTGGCAGCGGAAAACTGGTTATAAGCAAATAAAACCGGACTTGGCAAAACTGCAGCAACCCGTTTCCTGCACCTGATTTATTGCGGCAATACTTTAAAGTATTGCCGCAATATTTTACCCCTTACATTCCATTCTTCATTTATAATTCATAATAGCATAATTACCTTTGTAAAACAATTCAAATCCATTAAAATCCAGACCTATGAAAGCCAGATTTGTTTTAACCGCTTTAGTCATCGCAGGCCTTACCTCATGTGTAGTACACCGCACAGTAGTAGTGGAACAGGGGCCATCCGCACCCGTACCTGCTCCCGTAGCTGTTGACGGAGCGCCGGCACCGGCACCTGCTGTAGAACCTGCACCTGCACCTGCGCCCGCCCCGGCAGAACCCTTGGCATACGATGAATTTTACAACCAGCTTTCGCCATACGGCCAATGGGTGCAATACCCTCCATACAATTACGTGTGGGTACCCAACGAAGGACCTAACTTTATGCCCTACTCCACCGGAGGCCACTGGATTTATACCGACGCCGGATGGACATGGGCTTCCGACTACTCATGGGGCTGGGCGCCATTCCACTACGGGCGCTGGCAATACACGGGAGCCTACGGCTGGTACTGGATACCGGGCAGCAACTGGGGCCCCGCCTGGGTTACATGGAGCAGTTGCAACGGCAACTACGGATGGGCTCCGCTTGCTTACGGAGACTACGGAAACGTTGATTTCCACAACGCATATTATTCCAACCCTAATGTATGGCAATATGTACCCCAGCAATACATGGGTAATGCAAACCTGGAGAACTATTATGCACCCCGTCAATATTACAACAGCTATATCGGAAACGCTACCCCAATCAATAATTATTACCACGGCAGCGGCAACAACGGACAAGCCAACTATTACGGCAACCAGAATAACCAGGGACAAGCCAACTATTACGGCAACCGGAACAACCAGGGACAGGGCAATTATTACGGCAACCAGAACAACCAGGGACAGCCTAATTATAACGGCGGAAACAATAACGGCGGCAACTCGGAATACTATAACAGCGGACCGCCAGCCTCTGAAGTAGAGAAGGCTACCGGTCATCAGGTGGTAACATATACGCTGGCTGACAACGCTACCCCAGGCAAATCAAACATCTCCGGCAATACCTTCGCCGTATATAAACCGAAAATAACCCCTATCAATAAGAATGAAGCTCCCATGCACAAGCCTGCAAACTTTATTCCTAAGACGGAGCTTACACCGGTAACCCAGAGGTCTAATGCCAACAATACCAATCCACCCCAGCCCTACCATGCCCCGGGTGAGAACATGGGACAAAGACCTGCGGAGAACAACGGTGCCCAGCAGCAGCCCCACGTAATTATTTCGCAGCCACAGCAACCACAGCCACAACCAAGGCCTGCCCAACAGCCGCAGGAGCAGCCCCACGTAATTATTTCGCAGCCGCAGCAACCGCAGCCACAACCAAGGCCTGCCGAACAACCGCAGCAACAGCAGTACAGGCAGCAGCCACAGCAGCCCCAACAACCTCAACCGCAACCTTCCGTACAGCCGCAGCAGCCACAATACAGACAGCAGCCACAGCAGCCACAACCAAGGCCTGCCGTACAGCCACAGCAGCAATACAGACCCCAGCCTCAACAACCACGACAGCCCCAATTCAGGCAGCAGCCCATACAGCCGAGGCAACCCTTTCAGCCCAATAATCAAAAACCAGCGCCAAAAAACAACAAGGCCCCGCAGCCCAAGCAGCCGAACAAAAAACAACCCAACACCAGACCGGTTCAGGGCGAGCATAACGTGTACAACGGAAACAGCAATGGCAAGTAGGCTTGCCCTAAAAGCCGAACCGGAAATTAAAAACAAGTTTAACACATTGCCAATAATTTTTTCAGGCAGATTAAAAACCCCGATAGCTTATACCGGGGTTTTTTTTATGATGACTTCACTCATTGGCGCATAACTCTTATTTTTGTTATACAGTTACTTAGCAGTGAACAACCTCATTCATAAAAACCTGAACAGATGAGCAACCGGAGAGATTTTTTGAAACAGTCGGCGTATGCTTCGGCATTGCTGCTCGGCGGTATACCGAACCTGAAAGGAGAAGACAGGACTGATGCACGCAAGACCTTTGAACCGCGGAGCGATAAACCTGCTCCTTCAGGCAAAAAACCAATAGTTATATCCACATGGAACTTCGGGCTTGCGGCCAACGATGCCGCCTGGAAGGTACTTTCTGCCGGCGGTAAAGCCCTCGATGCCGTTGAACAAGGGGTACAGGTTCCCGAAGCCGACCCTAAGATTACCAGCGTAGGCTACGGCGGACTGCCCGACCGCGACGGCCATGTAACCCTCGATGCCTCCATCATGGACCAGTACGGCAATTGCGGCTCCGTTGGCTGCATAGAGCATATTATGCACCCCATTTCGGTGGCACGCAAGGTGATGGAAAAAACCCCTTATGTGATGCTCACCGGCGATGGCGCATTGCAATTCGCCCTCGCCAACGGTTTTACAAAAACCGACCTATTAACCCCCGAATCGAAAGCGGCGTGGGAGAAATGGAAAAGCGAAAATAACTACGCTCCCCAGAAACCGGATATGAACAACCACGACACCATAGGAATGGTGGCAATAGAT
>JABEUT010000160.1 GCA_013044305.1 Bacteroidia bacterium | reverse complement strand
GGTCTTTTTATGTTGTTTTTTTTAACCGGCGCCGGTTTATTGTTCTTTTTGTTCTTGGTTTTTGCCATTAGTTCAGGTCAGGTTAAGTTTGTTAATAATTATGGAAGTGTGAATATTGTCATCGACTTCTACGCTTTCAGCACTTATTTCGTCTATGGATTCAACTAATTCAAGCGATTCTGCCAGCGTTTCGGCGCAAATATATTGAAAATTATTTACTATCGCACTTTCTACCCCGCTATTCTTAACAATTTTTAATACTATTTTGTCCGTTACCTCAAAATTCCGCTCCTTACGCATGTTTTGGATGCGGCTAACCAGCTCCCTGGCAATCCCCTCGTCTTTAAGTTCTTTGGTAACAGTAACATCAAGTGCCACCATGGTGCTGCCTTCCGTTGCTATATGCCAGCCGGGTATGTCTTCCGATACTATCTCCACATCATTAATGGTCAACACTATTTCCTTGCCCGCAAGGTTCACTTTATATTCAAGGTTTTGTTCCATCTCTCTTATCTGTTGCTGGTTAAAGCCTTGAATCATACCGGAGGCCTCCTTCATCAGCGAACCCAGCTTTTTGCCCAACTCCTTAAAATTGGGCTTTATCTTTTTGATGAGAACACCGGAAGTATCGGTAATGATTTCCAGCTCTTTAACATTAACCTCCGCCAGCACCAGTTTCTTTATTTTTTCCAATCCCGCTATAGCTTTGCTATTAATTTCGGGTGTACTTGATACGGGCATTAGTATTCGTTTAAGCGGCTGACGAACAGGCAAATTATACTTCTTTCTTAAACCTAAGGTTAAAGAACATATTTTTTGTGCCGTGGCCATCAACTCCTCGAGATCGGGGTTTATGTTCTCCTCCGTGGCTGATGGAAAGCGGCTTAGATGCACCGATTCCACCTTAGCTCCCCCCTTGCGGGTATTTTGCAGGTCGCAGTATAGCCTATCGGCATAAAAAGGAGCTATAGGGGCTATCATGCGTGCCATTGCATCGAGGCAGGCAAAGAGTGTCTGGTAGGCTGCAATTTTATCGGAGCTGTTGCCACCCCTCCAAAAGCGGCGACGGCTAAGTCTTACGTACCAGTTGCTAAGCTGCGCCACTACAAAATTCTCTATTTCCCTTGCCGCGCGCATGGGTTCATAGTCATTGTAATAACCCTCCACCTTCATCATCAGGGAATTCAGCGCCGAGAGTATCCAGCGGTCCAGTTCGGTTCGTTCGGCAAGTGGTATTTGCTTTTCGTCAAAATCAATCCGGTCTATGTTGGCGTAAAGGGCGAAAAAAGAATAGGTATTGTACAAGGCCCTGAAGAACTTGCGCTGCACCTCGGCTATGCCTTCGCGGTCAAATTTCAGGTTATCCCAAGGCTGGGCATTGCTTATCAGATACCAGCGAACGGCGTCGGGGCCGTATTTTTCTATCACCTCAAAGGGGTCGACGGCATTACCGAGCCTTTTACTCATTTTGTTGCCGTGTTTGTCGAGCACCAGACCGTTGGATAAAACATTCTTGTATGCGACGGAATCAAACAACATACAGGCTATGGCATGCAGGGTGAAGAACCATCCTCTGGTCTGGTCAACGCCTTCGGCTATGAAGTCGGCGGGGAAGGAATTGCCGAAAGCCTCCTTATTTTCGAACGGGTAGTGCCACTGGGCATAAGGCATAGCGCCGGAGTCGAACCAAACATCTATCAAATCGGGCTCGCGGAACATTTTTTTGCCTTTTGTGGAGACAAGCACAATCTCGTCCATATACGGGCGGTGCAGGTCGGTTACCTTAACTTGTTTCATGAATCCGGCGGCAGCCGATTTGCTTATCTCCTTTTCGAGTTCCGCAACCGAACCGATGCATATTTCTTCGGAGGAATCCTCTGTGCGCCATACAGGGAGGGGTATTCCCCAGAAGCGTGAACGCGAAAGGTTCCAATCCACAAGGTTTTCGAGCCAGTTGCCAAACCTTCCGGTACCGGTGGCTTCGGGCTTCCAGTTTATAGTCTTATTCAACTCTATCATGCGCTCTTTAACCGCGGTAGTTTTAACAAACCAGGAATCAAGCGGATAGTATATTACAGGTTCATCGGTACGCCAGCAGTGGGGATAGTTATGCTCGTACTTTTCAATCTTGAATGCCTTTTCCTCTTTTTTCAATTTCAGGATAATGGCAAGGTCGGTGGAGTTGTCCTGCTTCGCCTGATCTTCTTTGGTTTTTACCTGCCTGCCTGCAAAGTCGGTAACGGCAGCGGTGAATTTACCATTCCTGTCCACCAGTGTAAGGGAGCCGATACCGTTTTGCTTTGCCACACGGAAGTCATCGGCGCCAAAGCTGGGAGCAATATGAACTATACCCGTGCCATCCTCGGTAGTAACAAAGTCGCCGAGCAGCACCCTGAATGCATCGCCCCCTTCGGGCTTCGCATAAGGCATGAGCTGTTCATAGCGTATGCCTTCAAATTCGGAACCTTTGAAGTTTTTTTCAATGATAGCAGTATCTGAATTCAGTTTCTCATCATCGTACTCATCGAAGTATTCATCGAAATATTTGGGCAGCAGTTCCCTTGCAAGAATAACCCTTACAGGTTTGCCGGAATAGCGGTTTAATGTTTTTACCAGCGCATATTCAATATTTTTCCCAACGGCGAGGGCGCAATTGGAAGGCAAAGTCCAGGGAGTTGTAGTCCATGCTAAAAAGAAGATATCCCCCTTGGGAAACATTTTTTCCGTTTTCTTATCCTGCACTACTTTAAACTGTACGGTAACAGTATTGTCTTTAATATTCTTATAGCAACCCGGCTGGTTCAGTTCATGGGAACTCAACCCGGTTCCTGCAGCCCATGAATAGGGCTGAATGGTGTATCCTTTGTACAGCAGGCCTTTTTTATACAGTTCCTTGAGCAGATGCCATACCGATTCAATATAGTTGTTGTCAAAAGTTACATACGGGTGTTCCATATCCACCCAATAGCCCATTTTTCTGGTAAGGTCCTCCCATTTATCCTTATACTTCATTACCTCGCGGCGGCAGGCAGCGTTGTAATCTTCAATGGAGATCTTTTTGCCTATGTCATCTTTGGTAATTCCGAGCATTTTTTCCACTCCAAGTTCAATAGGCAAGCCGTGTGTGTCCCATCCCCCTTTGCGCTTCACCTGATAACCCTTCATGGTTTTGTAGCGGCAAAAGATATCCTTTATGCTGCGCGCCATAACGTGGTGTATACCCGGCATGCCGTTGGCGGAAGGCGGACCCTCATAAAAGGTAAAGGGCTTTGAGCCTTTTCGTATTTTTACGCTTTTCTCAAAGGTGTTTTCATCCTGCCATTTCTTAAGTATTTCGTTGCCAATGGCAGGTAGATTAAGGGAGTCGTATTCGGGTAGGTGCGTCATCGTTGGATTGTCTGTTGTTGAAGGCCTGCAGGCCCGCTTCTGGCAATAAAACCGGTAGCGGCAGAAAGCAGGTTATGACATTGTATCGCTATTTTTTAATTAGTCTGCGAAAATAGGCAAATAATCCTATTGGCGGGTGGCATTCGCTG
>JABEUT010000159.1 GCA_013044305.1 Bacteroidia bacterium | reverse complement strand
TAATCATTCGCTATGGGAATAGCTGATGCGGTTTACTTATATATATGGCAGGAGCCTTTGAGCAGATGCTGTGATATTTCGAACCTTTTTCCCTCTTCCTGTATGTTGAATTCGCGGCTCATCAGCCCGAAGCCTTCGTCGTAGCCTATCAGCGTAGTGGCTGCAAAGTTGATGGTGTCCATGGCAAGCTCCCTCAAATGCACGCATCCCTCGCTGCCGCCTATTTTCTGAAGAACCAGTTTGGCTATGCCTCGCTGTATCTTAAGCCCGATAAGCTGCTTCGCCTTTACCTGCACCAGCGGGCAGGCCCCATGCGGATGGTTGGTAAATTCACATTTTGCATGAACAATGGTTTTTGTAGAAGGCGCTATGATCAAATTGAGGCGTATCAGGTGATATGGATCCATAAAGGTTGATTCCATCATCAGGTTCCCGTCGGTCAATTCAAATGCCTCTATCCCTATGTCGCGTTTTGACACAAGTCGCTTTACGGGTATTCTTTCATACTTTGCCATTGCATCGGCCTCATGCTGTTTTTCCATATAGTTTGTTTGGTGTTTGGGTGTGTGCTAACTGTCTAATATCTTCTTTTGGTGGTTTATGCTTTCCAAATGCAGGGCTTCCCAGTACCTGAATATGAATTCGCGGCTTAATCCCAGCTTCTCCGCCCGCTTTACCGATCGTTCCAGTGATTGCTGCCAGCGCTTTGTCTGCAAAATACTGATGTTGTTTTCTTTTTTCCACTGTCCGATGCGGTCGGCAATTTTCATACGCTGGCTTATTATCTGCAGCAATTCCTCGTCCAGTATGTCTATATTCCGGCGCAGGCTGTCCAGCACGTTCATGTTACCGGCTGCGTTGGTGTTTTTACTCCGCCACTTTATAGTGCCGAGCAGCCCTGCAAGGGTTTTCGGGGTTATCTGCTGTTCGGCGTCCGTAAGAGCTTTAGACGGGTTAATATGGCATTCTATCATCAGGCCGTCGAAGCCGTAGTCTGTAGCCTGCTGCATGACGGAGGGCAGCAGAGACCTGTTTCCGCAGATATGCGAAGGATCGTTTATCATCATCAGGCCGGGATACCTTCTCCTCATTTCTATTGCAAGGTGCCACATGGGCGGGTTACGGTATTCGCTATCGCCGTAGGCAGAAAATCCGCGGTGGATGAGTCCTATATCCTTTATGCCTGTTTTTGCTATTCTTTCCACGGCTCCGCACCATAATTCTATATCAGGGTTAAGCGGGTTCTTTATAAATACGGGTATTCCGGTGCCCTGCAGGGCATCGGCTATTTCCTGCACGCTGAATGGGTTTACGGTGGTGCGCGCCCCGAGCCAAAGCATATCTATGCCCGATGAAAGGCATTCTTCAACCTGCTTTGCATTGGCGGGCTCCGCCATTACCGGCAGCCCTGTGATGCTTTTTACCTTTTGCAGCCATTTCAGGGCTTTGCTCCCTGCCCCTTCAAACATACCCGGCTTGGTGCGGGGTTTCCACACTCCTGCCCTTAACACATCAACCTTACCGGTGGCAGCCAGTTTCAGTGCAGTGGACAGTAACTGGTTTTCGCTTTCGGCGCTGCAGGGCCCGGCAATGATAAACGGGCGTTTTTTTAAAAGTTGCTGAATTTTTACTGTTACAGCGGCGGTAGTCTTACGAACCGGCATGGCGAGGTCTTTAATTATGCAAAGATACGATTCGTAAGTCAATTATCCGGTGAATGCAGTGTGCCTGCATGTGCAATCATTCAGACCTTATGCACTCTGATAACCTTCAGGGAGCAGCGCTGTTCGGCAAGCTTGCTCAACTCATATTCCCCGTCACTGGCAAGCAGCGTGGTAAAGCCGTTGTTTTCTGCCCCGCCTACAAGTATGCTTTTGCCATCGCTCTTAGAAATACGCCACCTGGCCGGGTCCAGTTCCACACAAGCGTTACAGCCGTTGCATAATTTGCGGTACTGTATTATTCTTACCATTACGCGCTTATGAGCTTGTAAAGTTTGTCACCTTCCCTTACCTGTTTTTTTACGCAGAACGTTACTTCCTGTCCTTTGCCGGCTTCGCTGTACGATACGCCATCCACCCATATTCCGTCGGCTTTCATATCCAGCACGCCGGTATGTTTTCCGGTTATCAGCAGGGTTTCACCCTGTTTCATGCCCGCGTTTTCCAGTTTAAAATGGGCAACTCCTATCGCGGGATAATATTTAACTGCGGTGCCCAGAAATATTTTTTTTTGTGTTGCCTTTGAACCGTATTCCTTATGCCATTCGCCCATAGTTCTGCCCAGGTAATAGCCGTCCCAGAATCCGCGGTTGAATACCGTTGACAGCCGCTTTTCCCAGTCCTCAACTTTTCCGGCGGTATATTCATTTCTCTTGCAAGCATCAAGGGCTTCGCGGTAGCAGGAGGTTACGGTGTGCACATAATCGGCGCTTCGTCCTCTGCCTTCAATTTTCAGTATGGCTATGCCAGCCTCAACCAGCTTATCAAGAAAGGAGATGGTGCAAAGGTCTTTTGCAGACATGATATTTTCATTTTCCACTTCCAGTTCGGAACCGGTTTCCTTGTCGGTAACGATATACGACCTGCGGCAGTTTTGTACGCACACACCCCTGTTGGCCGATGCGTAATTGGTATGAAGGCTTAGGTAGCACTTGCCCGATACCGCCATACATAAGGCGCCATGGGCAAACACTTCTATCCTTACAGGCCTGCCCGAAGGGCCTTTTATTCTCCGTCTTTTTATTTCATTTACTATATGTGCCAGCTGTGTAAGGCTTAATTCCCGCGACAGCACCATGGCATCGGCCCAGGCGGAATAGAATTTTACCGTTTCTGTGTTGGTGATGTTTGCCTGGGTGGAGATATGCACCGGTATGTTCCTGGAGGCGCAATAGGCGATAGCGGCGTGGTCGGAAGCAATAATTGCTGCAATGCCCGACTCCAAAGCGGCATCGGCAATTTTTTTCATAAGCCGAATGTCGTTGTCGTACATTATTGTATTCAGGGTAAGGTATGCTTTTACCCCTTTTGCGCGGCATTGCGATACGAGTTCGGGCATATCGGCCAGTGTAAAATTGGCGGAGGAGCGCGACCTCATATTCAGGTGCTCAATGCCGAAATATACCGAACCGGCTCCCGCGTTGCAAGCTGCCGTAAGCGCTTCCCATGATCCGGCGGGCGCCATCAGCTCTGTCTCCCCATGCGTATTCATAACCCTTTTGCCTGCAAAATTAAGCAGATTGTTGGCAGGAGTAAAAGAAATGTGTGGAAGAGTGGCTATATGGAGTTTAATACATGCCGACAAAACCTCTTGGTAAGTACACTAAAGCTTATAAAATACAACCCATCACTATGTGTCTTGTAGCTTTCTGACATATCTTAACAAAGGTAACATTTTGCAAATAAACCTATGCTATGCTAAGTGCAACTTAGCTTTTACTTGC
>JABEUT010000020.1 GCA_013044305.1 Bacteroidia bacterium | reverse complement strand
GTGCAGGGGGCCGGTACTTGCAGCAACCAGTCCGTCGGCGGAGGCAATAAAGGCTATAAGCTCCGAGAGATTGAATTTGCCTGTGAGGTCGGTAATACCGGGGTGAGATGCAAGAAGGTTCTTTCGTATCTCTTTTCCCTCCTCTTCGGTTCCGGTTACAAATAATTTGAATTGACCTGCAGGCAGCAGGTTAGCCAGGTGGTTCCAGTTATCCCAGTCCCACTCCCTGGCGCTGCCGCGCGACTTGGGGTGAAGGATGAGGTTGAACTTTCCGCTATCCAATATACTTTTATCGTTCAGCGGTGGTATGCGCGTCAGTCCGTAGGCGGTTTTCAATTCGTCAAGAGAAGGGATGGAGCTGATGCCGAGCGGTGCGGCAAGTTTAAAATTCAGTTGCGCCTCGTGCAGGGGGCTGTTTTTGCGGGTGAAGGAAGGCAATTTGTTGCAGTAAAGCCAGTGATAGGCGCGGTGGCTTGTGCCTATGCGCAGGGGTATTTTGGCTTTATATGCCAGCCGGGCTACTTCGGGGTTGGGGAAAACGTGTATGATGGCATCGGCGTGTATGTCTCTTAAAAAGTCAACCTGTTCATTGCCTTTAAGCGATTTCAGGTTGTCCCAGCTTATAAAGGAGTTGATGTGTTCGCAGGCATCTAGGATGGGGCGTACATAATCTTTGGCAAGAAAAAGGATTTTCGCCCCGTGATATTTTTTGAGCAGCGCGCCGCACAGGGGCAGGGTAAGAACCACATCGCCGATGTTGTCGGTACGGCTTATTATAAGAACGGGGGAACTTTTATCCATTGCCTGCTTTTTTCCCTGCTATTGGCTGTTCGCTCTGCCGGTGGACTTGCGCACCACGATTTTTGCAGGGAGTATTTTCGTGCGCGGTGAAAAATCTTTATTGACTATCTGCGCCATAAGCAGCTTAACGGCTTGTTCGCCTATCTCCTCCAGCGGCTGCGCCACGGTGGTAAGCGGAGGTTGTGAAAATTTGAATGAGTCCATATCATCAAAGCACACCAGCGATACATCTTCGGGTATGCGCAGGTTAAGTTTGTGCATGGCTTGCAGGCAGTTTACGGCTACATAATTATTTATGGCGAACAAGGCTTTCATGTTGTACGGCGGGGCAAGCATTTTTCTTACGGCTTCTTCGGTGGTTTTTTCAACATCGTAATAAGATACGGCGCGTATGGCGTTCCGATGGGGTATGTTATATTTTTCAAGCGCCTTTTTAAAACCGTTCACCCTTTCTGACAGGGAACTGATGTGTGTGGGCGAAATGTTGAGCAGTCCTATTTTGGTTATGCCCCGCTCTACCAGGTGCTCCACCATGTCGTAGGCGCCTTTGGTATTGTCAACACCCACGTACGATGCGCCTTTCAGGCCGGGCTTTCTGTCTATGAACACGATGGGGAAGGATTCTTTGAGCAGCTGCCGGAACTGTTTTGTTTCCTTTTGGGTGGTGGCGAGTATTATACCCTCCGCCCTCTGCCTGTCCTTGAGCAGGTCTATCAGGTTTTGCTCCTTGCTGCCTACCTCGTCGGAGCTGCATACAAGAAGCTGGTAGCCGAGGCGGGTTACCTCGCGCTCCACGGTACGCGATATTTTGGCATAAAAGTGGTTCGAGATATCGGCAACCACAAGCCCTATGATATTGCTTTTGCCGGTGCGCAAACCTCTTGCCATCTGGTTGGGATGGTAGTTGAGTTCCCTTGCCTTATTCATTACTTTCTTCTGGGTGTCCTTGTTGATACCCCACTGATCGCCCTTGCCGTTGAGGACAAGCGATACAAGCGCTTTGGAAACTTTCAGCGCCTCCGAAATGTCTTTAAGTGAAACCCTGTTCATGTGGTATGACGGCTAAAACTATTTAGACAAAGATATATAATCTTTCAACTCGAAGGTTTTTTTATTGATTGCGCCATACAGGGGTTTGCACTTTCCATTGTTCCCGCTGTTTATTGCTACAAATGCTGCGGCATTTCAGGCTTCCGTGCTGCGGTTTAGTATGCGGCGCAGGGTGTTCAGGGCATCCTTTACATCTTTTACCCCCGACACGGTAAGAGAGAGTTTTGCTTCAGCCGATGCCGGCGTAGCGGCGGCTTCCTTCATGCGGCATAGCTGCGGATGGGTTTTCACATATTCCACCACCGAGGCAAATACGGGTGAGGTGTAATAGGGCGAATCATGCTTTGAAACGAAGAAGCAGATAAGTGTTTTATTTTTATACACTATGCGTTCTATTCCGAGGTCAATGGCTATCAGGCGCAGGCGTACAATATCGGTAAGCTTTTGCACTATGGGCGGTATATTGCCGAAACGGTCCTTCATTTGGTATTCAAATTTCAGCACTGCCGTCTCGTCGGCAGCATCGTCCAGTTCGCGGTACAGGCGCAGGCGCTCCTCGCCGCTCTGCACGTAGTCGTCGGGTATCAGGGCTTCGGCGTCGGTTTCAAGCTGGCAGTCCTTTACAAATTTGCCGTGCTGCAGGGTGCAGGGTATTCCCGCCGATGCCGTTTCGGATATGGTATAGTTTGCGGCTTGTATTTCGGGCATCTCTTCTTTAAGTTCTTCAATGGCTTCGTTGAGCACCTTGTAATACATTTCCACGCCCATTTCGCTGATAAAACCGCTTTGTTCGGCACCGAGCAGGTCGCCTGCCCCGCGAATGTCGAGGTCG
>JABEUT010000158.1 GCA_013044305.1 Bacteroidia bacterium | reverse complement strand
CGCAGTTGTAGCCAAAAAGACACATAAGAATGAAATTAAATAAATTTTAAACAGTTTCTAAGTTTCCACCAAATTTTTAAAAATCTGTTAAATGAAAAAACAACTCGCCACCGGCATAGCTAATTTATCAAAAATTCTATTCCTGTTTGCAGCGCTCATGGTTATTGCCCAATGCAACACCTCCAATAAGGTAGCATCCGGCTTTGGAAAAAGAAAATATACGCCCGGCCGCTACACCGACCAAACCGCCAGGATTAATGGCAGCTATACCCCCGCAGGACCGGGCAGCGAAGTTCAGGCAGCGGGCGCCCGCACTGATGCGAAGCCGGTAAGCCCATCCGGATCAAATGCCTCACCTATACCTGCTGCACATCCATTGACTGCCCCTGTTCCGCCGTTGGTTATTGCCGCTGAAAGGAAACTGGGTGTAAACATACTTTCGGGAAACACGAAAACAGATAACGGCAATGCCGCAATATCCCTTAAAGAATCTGCATCGCACAAATTGCAGATTCCCCACGAACCGCGCGGAGACTATTCGCGGGATAGTGATAATAGTGCCAGGAAACAAGCCTCGTACCTTACCGCCTGGCTCGTGTGCCTTGGCATTACCATTATTTGCTGGCTCGTACTGTTAGGAGAGCTTAATTCAACTGCCAATAGTCCCACTTACAGCAATGGTTATGGTACCGGCTGTGTACTGGGTTTAATAGGTACATTTGCATTTATTGCCGCAGTAGTCTTTTTTATACTGTGGATAATAGCCATTGCATCGGCATAGTAAACCCCGTTATACTCTGCATTCGCCTATTGAACAGATTTCGTCTTTTTTATTTCAGGACGGTTGTTCTCCCAGCCTGCTACTGTTAATTTTTCCAAAAAATGCCCCGCGCCCGCTCAATTTGCGCCATAAATCACCTCGACGCCTGAAGCCGAAAGCAGGTATTTCCTAACTTTGTAAATCGAGTTGTGTCTTATGAAAAAAGCCCTGCTTTTAATATTTATATTCCTTCTTATCCTTGCAGGAGCTGTAGTCCTTGCCTACCTGAACCTGCCGCAGATTGCAAAATATGAGATAGAGAAGAATTCGCTGCAATGGACGGGCAGAAAGATAACTGTGGGCAAAATTGATCTGGATATGCGCCACGGTAATGTTAACTTACGGGATCTTAAAATTTACGAAGCGGGCAGCGACAGCCTCTTTATTTCAATTAATGACCTATTTGTGAAAGTGGACATCAGGCAACTATTCAAAAAGGTGTACGTGGTTGATCAGATAAGGATTGATACTCCCGAAATACATATAGAACAGAGCCGCAATCACTTTAATTTCGACGACCTGGTCAAGCGCTTTGCACCGGATAAAAAAGATACGGTGAAAGGACCGCCTGTACAATATTTTGTCCGTAATGTGTCTATCAGCCGCGGCTTAATAATATATGAAAACAAACCCCTTAAAAACGTATTCAGGATACAAGACCTGAACTTTAACCTGCCGGAATTTTGCTGGAATGCTCCGGAAAGCCAACTGCACCTTGACTTTAAATACGGCAAAGAAGGCAAATTCAATCTCGATCTGGAGGCCAACAGGAATACCCTTGCATACAACGCCTCGCTGCTTGCCAATAATTATGATATAAGCCAGTACTACGCCCCGCTCAATACCATCCTCAACATTTCATCGCTGCAGGGCACCCTTACCGCAAAGCTGCGGATACACGGCAGGTTCAACCACCCGGAAGCCATGTCGTTCCATGGCTTTGTAAATTTATATAACCTTGAGGTAAAAGATGCCGGCCGGAAACCGCTTCTGTCCCTTCGCAGGCTGTCGCTCGACGTAGATTCCGTTGATCCGGAACACAACCACTTTGACGTAAATCATTTTATACTTGACAATCCTAAAGTGAATTATGACCAATACAAGAACGGAAATAATTTCAGCCGCATAATTGTTCATAGCCAAAAGCCAGCACCTAAGGCGCCGGTTGCCAAAACCACGAAGAAGGACACCATTGACTATTCCAACATATTTACCATTATAGCCACAAGCGCCAAGGCAATGGCTATTGATGCTTTACACACCAACTATCATGCCGACAGCATTGCCATAGTGAATGGCAATATTTCCTTTAACGATTATTCCACCCCGCGGCAGTTTCATTATGATATTACAAAACTGAACCTTGTAACAAGCGAACTATCGGACCTTAACGAAGGGGTGGTGTTTCATGCCAATGCCAAGCTTGGCGACAGCGGCAGATTCGTGTTTAAGGCCGAACTGCACTTCGACAGGAAGAATAAAAAAGTAAGCGGGAAGGTGGACAGCCTCAAGTTTTTAAACATCTCCCCCATAGCCAACTATGTACTCGAAAACAACAGTATGAAGTGGCTGGGCAGGAAGGTAACCGTTGGCAAGGTGAACGTAATAATGAGCAAGGGCGGTATATTCATCAAGGACATTAAAATTTATGAACCTGACGGCAAAAGCCAGTTCTTCGGCTGCCATTATGTGTTTGTAAAGATAGACATACGGAAGCTTTTTGAAAACAAGTACACGGTGGAAAAAATAAAAATAGACAAGCCTGACATAAATATTGTACAAAATGGAAATAAGTTCAATTACGACGATCTGCTGCAGCGCTTCTCATCCGACAGCGCCGGCCATGCCGATACCACCCGACACGCAGATACTGCCAAAACGGCGCCATTCCCCTATGTGGTTGACAGCGTAATAATTCGTGATGCAAAAATGGTATATACCAATGCCCTGATGCACCATGTGCTCAAAATTAAAAACTTCAACTTCCTCCTTCCGGAAGTACGCTGGAATAAGCCTGTAGTTCAACCGCATCTTGACTTTGAATTTGGCCAGGGGGGGCTGGTAAGTTTAAACATGGATATAAACCGAAGCACTTTAAAATACCACTCCACACTTACCATAGATAATTGTGATATAAGCCAGTACTATGCCCCTTTGAAAGCCTATCTTAACGTAAATTCGCTCAACGGCTTGCTTTCGGCCAAACTGCGGCTTCACGGAATACTGGACCAACCCGCCAACTTAGCCTCTTCCGGTTCCATTACTCTTAGCAACATAGCTATAACGGATTCGGCTGACCGTAAGGTATTCGCATTCGACAAACTTGCAATAAACATTGATACTATAAACGTAAAGCAAAAAATGTATTATATCCGGAACATTACGCTGCACAAACCATTCGTGCTGTTCGACTATTATACCGAAGGGAATAATATCAGCAACATGATATTGAGCAATCATTCCTCCTCTCCGGCAAAAGGTAAAAGCGGCGGCAGCAGCGGGCCCGACTACTCAAATATATTTACCCTGCTGTCGTCCTCCCTAAGCATGCTCGCCGGCGATTTCTTCAATACTGATTTTCATACCGACAGCTTGGTTATAAAGGACGGGCAGTTTTTATACAGCGACTACACCCTGCACCGTGATTTTCACTTCAACATATCACACCTCGATCTGTCCACCGATGAAATAAGCAATGCAAGCAGCAATGTACGTTTCAGAACCTCGGCTGAATTGAACAACACAGGCAAATTCGATTTACAGGCTGCCCTGGGGTTCCGCCTGAAAAATATGCTGTTCGACTATAAAATAAGCAAGTTCCGCCTTTCCGATATCAATCCCTACATGGAATATTACACAGGTGTGCCTTTTGAGGATGGGTACATGGACTACCACAGCAACGATTCGGTTATAAACAGGTACCTTAAAAGCTCCAACTCCATACACATTACAGGTATTGAAATGGGAAATAAAGTAAATGACAACCCGCCCTACCACCTGCCCATCCGCTTTGCCGTATCCCTCCTTAAAAACGATAAGGGCGATATAACCATAAACATTCCCGCAAGCGGAAACCTTGACGACCCTGACTATAAGATAGGGAAGCTTATGGGACGCCTGCTTACCAACCTGGTGGTAAAAGCAGTGGAATCGCCTTTTAAGCACCTGGCCGATCTTTTTAATCGCGACCCTGAAGACATGAAACGCATTGACATAAATTATTTACAGGACAAACTCAACGACAAACAGCAATCCAAGTTAAACGATGTTCAGAAAGTATTGAAAAAGAAAAAAGAAATGGCTGTGGAAATTACCCAGGTTGCCGACAGCGACGCCGAAGCCGACGATCTGGGCCTGGCCTTTGCCAAAGCCATGTATTACCGCGATACCAAGCGCCACATGAAGGACAGCACCTTAACGCACAGACAGAGGAAAAAAGAAAACCGCGCCATGAACAAGATTTCTTCCGATGATACCCTGTTCAATAACTACCTTAATGCAAAGCTTCACCTTACGGGCAACGAATTGATTCAGGTGCAGGACAAGTGCCGCATGCTGGTGGGCGAAAAATATGTTGAAGCCAAAGTGCATGAATTACGGCAAAAGCGGAGCAAGGCCGTATCCGATTACCTCATTCACCAAAAAAACCTGGATACCGGACGGGTAAAGGTAACGGAGTGTAAAGATTCTATAAAAATTCAAAACTTGAGCCAGCCCGGTTTCGAAATAAATTACAACGTAAAGGACAAGTGAGGTTTATTGATACCGCCCCGTAAAAGTGCTCTCCCGCCCGAGTTTAATCAGTTTGCATCAGGCTCCCTTAAAAAGAAGACAAAACCGTTTTTGCGGTACAATTCCTTTATCAGGGGATGATCTTTTTTATAATCGGCGGCAACATCCACCTTGCATGAAAAATATGCCTGCTTGTCAGTTTTACCATCCAGCAGCCGGCCTGTAAGCGAGTCGCTTACGTTTTGACCGGGTTGTGTGCGTGCATAATAATATTGTGCATAGCTCTTATATCCCAAAGTGGCCACGTAAACGTTTTTCCCCTGCAAGCCTTCGTAAAACTCAACCGCAGCCTGCTGGGTGTACTGCTCTATCTTTGGCACGAAAAAGAAAAGCATGGCGTAAGTGGAAATAATGGTTGTTCCGAAAAGTGTTATAATGCCCGCACTAAAAAGCCCGCGCCGAAACAGCAATGGCGCAATTATGATGCCGGCGGTAAAAAATAATCCGATGAGGCAATATGTATATGACCAGTGCACATCAGCCAAAAGGTTATCTGCTGCAAAGGGATCTTTTAATATCCCGCTCTTTATTATCCATGCCGTATTCATGCCTGCAACGGGCATCAGAACCATTGCAGAACCTATAAGTATGCCGATGCTCATTATCGCCGCGGTTAACCATTTTTTCCAGTCCGACTGTTTCAATTTAATCTGATACAAAGCAAATGCGGCAAAAAATGATAAGGGGTAGTAGCAGAGAGAAGAATAGTGGATGATCTTGGTTTTAACTATGGAAAACAGGATAATCACAACCCAAAAAAGAATGGCCATCCAGCGGCTTGTTTCTATAAGTTTGCCATCGCTGCCCTTTTTAATCACCATACCCTGTATGGCCAGAACAGATGCAGGAAAGCAGCCGAAGAGCAGCACTATAAAATGATAGTAAAAAGGGCCTCCGTGTCCTGCATCGTCGGTTTTAAATAACCGGATCTGATATTGTATGAACTCTATTATTATATTCTCATGTCCGGTAGCTATCTCTGTAATAAACCAGGAGCAGCCTGTGAGCGTCAAAACGACGAAAAAAATTCCGATATGACCCAAATTGTACTGTCTTTTGCCTTTTGCAACAAAATTATATACCAAAGCTGTAAGGGAAAAAATAAGTATGGCGACAGGCCCTTTTGTCAGAGTGGCAAAACCAAGGAAGGCAGCAGATAACAATAGCCATTTGAGCGCTCTGCCCGGCATTACTTTGTCCTGCTTCAGTTTATAAACAACAAAAAAATAGATGGAAGAAAAAATAAAGAGATTGAACCAGGGGTCAATTATCCCTGATTTAAAATAAAAGAAAGGCAGGATAGATCCGGCATAAGCCAGCACCCAAAAAATGCCAAAGCTCCTGTCCACAATTGACTTTCCCGCATGGTAAAGCATAAGCAGCGTAACTATGCCGCAGAGTGCATTAGGCAGGCGCGCCGCATAATCGCCAATCCCGAACAGCTTCATGCTCAAGGCCTGCATCCAGATGAACAGCGGGGGTTTTTCCCAAAAAGGCAAATAGTTGAGCGTTACAAGCAGATATTGTTTGGCCGTAACCATTTCGCGGGCGCATTCGGCAAAGTTTATCTCATCCCAGTCGAACAGATGAACCCTGCCCAGAAAAGGCAGGAACAATACTGCTCCTGCAACAATCAGCAATAATGGTATGGGATCAGATTTCTTTTCCCTCATCCGTATTTGTTTTTTTACTTTCCGGCTCCCCGTCCTCCTTCAAACCGGTAACGCCGCCCGAAACCACAAATTTCATCATCTGCGCCGAAGAGGCCTTTATGGGCGAAACGCTCTCACGTGGCACAATAAGCAATTTGCCGTTGAAGCCATAGGAGAAAGGAAGATAAACGGCTATCATATCCTTATCGGCGGTTATATCCGTAAGGTCTTCCTGCGTAATGAAGCCTATCTGCTTTATGTTGTTCACCTTATCGAGGGTAACAAGCACCGGACGGTTGAATTTCCGCTTGCTCCCCATAAAGGCGTTCAGCAGGTCTTTCACCGCCGAATAGAGCTGCCGCACCAGTGGCACCTTTTCAAGATCCTTTTCAAAACGCGAGTACATGGGCGTAAACAATATGGATGATGAAAGCCTGCCGGTGAGATAAATTATAACTATGCAGGCGGCTATAATGATAAGCGGGTCGATCAGCGGATTAACTATTTTGGGTATAAAGCCAAGCGTAGAGCTTAGCATGCCCATTATTTTAAATATCACTCCCACAGTAATTGCAAAAGGCGCAATTACAAGAAGCCCTTCGACAAAATGCCCGATAAAATTCTTGAACCCGTGCGATGAAAATAGTTTCTTCATGACCAGATCTTACCCGGGTTTAGTATTCCGTTGGGATCAAAAACTGCCTTGATTTGTTTTTGTATCGAGCGCGTTATTTCCGGAAAGGCTATATCCATATAATCTTTTTGCACCCATCCTATGCCGTGTTCGCCCGAAATGGTGACATGCAGGCTAACGCATAGTATGAATATTTCGCGTATGGCAAGCGGAATCCTGTTCTTCCAGTCTTCATCGCTCATGCCCGCTTTTATAATATTTACGTGCAGATTGCCGTCGCCGGCATGGCCGTAGCAAACAGAATGGAATCCGTATCGCCTGCCCAGCTCTTTTACTCCGGCAAGCAGTTTGGGCAGCTCGGCACGGGGCACCACCGTGTCCTCTTCCTTATACACCGAGTGCGACTTTACCGCCTCGCCCACGCTTCTGCGCATCTTCCATAAGGCGTTCTTTTGTTCGGCTGTATCGGCAAACAGGGTGTCGGCGGTTTTAAACCTATCAATTACACCGGCTATCCTTTCGCAATCCTTTATCAGCACTTCCGCGTCGTTGCCATCCACCTCAATGAGCAGGTGGGCTTCTATGTCGTTCCGGCGGCTTATCTCCAAAAGCTGTTTGTTTACCATAGAGGTATCGGCGTATTTCATGGCCCAGTCAATAGCGTCTTTTTCCAAAAACTCCAGTGCCGACGGGGTTACTCCCGCCTTAAAGATGGAGGAAACAGCTTCGCATGCTTCCAGGGCCGAGTGGAATGGCACCAGCATAAGCATGTTCTGTTTTGGCAGGGAAGTAAGACGGAAGACTATTTTGGTGATGATGCCAAGGGTGCCCTCGCTGCCTGTCATCAGTTGTGTGAGATTATACCCGGTAGAGTTTTTAAGTACATTGGCTCCGGTCCAAATTATTTCGCCTGTGGGCAGCACCACTTCAAGGTTAAGCACATAGTCTTTTGTAACGCCATACTTTACCGCCTTAGGACCTCCGGAATTTTCGGCAATATTGCCACCCAGAAAGCAGCTGCCTTTACTTGCCGGATCGGGCGGGTAGTATAAACCTCTGGCGGCTGCCGCATTGCCGAATACCTCGTTGATTACACCCGGTTCCACCGTTGCCTGCAAATTGTTTTCGTCTATATTAAGGATAGTGTTGAACCTTTCCATTGAAAGCAGTACGCCTCCGTACACGGGCAATGCACCGCCGCTTAATCCTGTTCCGGCTCCCCGGGGCGTTACGGGTATTTTTTCACGGTTGCACAGCTTAAGCACCGCCGATATTTCTTCCGCGGTACGTGGCTTAACTACTGCATGGGGCGGGAAATTAAGATCCTCCGTTTCATCGTGCCCGTATTGCCGCATCGTTTCAGGGTCGGTAAATACAAAACCGGCGCCTGCAATTTGCTTCAGCGATTCCAGTATTGAAGGTGTAAGCTTTCCGTAGTTCATATTTCTTTCCCGCTTGGGGCAATGTATTTTGCGGCGCCACAAAATTACGAAAAGCTCCCTATCATTTAGCATTTACAGGCTTTTCGGCAGTGGGGCAGAATAAACCATTATTCAAAATGATCCACTACAGTCTTTTCAAAATTATGTGCCCCTGCAGGCCTCACAGGTAATAATGGGTTACTATATGTTCGTGTAATTTTTACTTTTCAGCATACTTATTTTATTAATTTGTTAAATATCGTTAAATGCTAATTTTGGCAGAAACGCACTTTATAGCCATATTTTAACACATTAAATGCACTTTTTAACATATTAAATTCAAATAATGAGCCGTTATTTACAATTTTTCAAATTGTTGATAACCTGTTTTTAACATTTCCAGCTTTCTTTGTTGGATATGATACCAAAAATTCTACTTTTGCGGAAAATATAAAGGTTTAACCCAAATGTATTGGACATTAGAACTAGCATCATACTTGGAAGATGCCCCCTGGCCTGCCACAAAAAGTGAACTAATAGATTACGCTATCCGTTCCGGCGCCCCGATAGAAGTTGTTGAAAATCTTCAGGAAATTGAGGATGAGGAGGAAGTTTTTGAAAGCATAGAAGAGATATGGCCCGATTATCCCACCAAAGAGGATTTCCTTTTTAACGAGGACGAGTATTAGGCGGAGCCCGCTTTTTAAGCATTTTCTAAAACTTTAAAGAGGTTTTGGCGCGCCTGCCTTTCTTCCCTATCTTTGATGCCGGCTTCACATATTTTTTTTCAAATTTACCAAAGGCAGGCCTTTGGCAAAACTGTAATTTCTGATTTCCGAGTCAGCCATACTGGATTACTTTAGGCAGCACGAAAACGTGAAGGCCTTAGCCCGCGCCCTCCGGAGCCGGGAGACATCCACCATAGGCCTGGAAAAGCTATGCGGATCGGCTCCGGCATTTATTGCGGCAAGTGTGCTTACCGATGCCGGCGGAAACCACCTTTTTGTACTCAATTCCACCGAAGAAGCCATTTATTTTTACAACGATCTGGAAAACCTGCTGCAGGGCAAGGGCGTGCTCTATTACCCTGCCGGCAGCGAGAGGCATTCTAAAGACAGCCTTAACCCCATTCTGCTCGGAAAGACTGAAGTACTGCGCGCCGCAGGCAGCGGCAAAGGAGCCATTATTGTAACCGCAGCGCAAGCCCTGTGCGAGTTGGTGCCGGCCCGCAAAGCCATTGACGACAGCACACTTACCTTTTCAACCGGCGACAGCCTTTCCATGGAATTTGTTGCCGAACTGCTTGCCCAGTACCGCTTTGCCAGAACCGATTTTGTAAACGAACCGGGGCAGTATTCGCGCAGGGGAGGCATACTCGATATTTTTTCATTCTCCAACGACAACCCATACCGTATTGAATTTTCCGGCGACAAGGTGGAGTCCATCCGCACCTTCGATGCCATTACGCAGCTTTCCATAGCAACACTTGATTCCGTATCGGTAACCCCCTCCATACACATTGAAACCCTGGAGCGCTCCGCACAGAGTTTCCTCGCCTATCTGGCATCGGCTGCCGAAACCACGCTTTGGATAAAAGACGCCGCCCTGGCTCCTGGGGCCATAGCCGGGGAAAGCGACAGGCTCCGGGCCGAAAGCGAAACACCCGGACGGAATTTCCTCGACGCCCGTACCTTTGAAGAAGAGAGCTCAAAGATGAAGCGCATCGTTTGGGGGTTGCCGCCGGCGCAGGTTACACAGTCGCTCGTTTTCAACACCGTACCCCAGAAATCGTTCGGAAAAAATTTCCAGCTCTTCTTCGACGAACTGAATCAAAGCATAAAGAACGGGTACCGCAATTTTATCTTCACCGACACCCGTCAGCAGGTTAAGCGCCTGCAGGACATCTTTGCCGAAGTGAAATTAAAATCGGAGCACCATTTTGAACTGGAAGAAGCCCTGCTGCCGGTATCTCTCTCGGTGCACGAGGGTTTCACCGACCGCGATATAAAGATTTCCGTTTATACCGATCACGGTATCTTCGGGCGCTACCACCGCTACAAGCTGCAGGACAAATTTTACAAAAGCAAGGAAGCGCTCACCATACGCGAACTGCGCGACCTGAAACCGGGCGACTACGTTACGCACGTGGACCACGGCATCGGGCGTTTCGCAGGCCTTGAAAAGATAGAGGTGAACGGCAACAGGCAGGAGGCCATGCGGATCATGTACAAGGACAACGACCTGCTCTATGTAAGCATCCACTCCCTGCACCGCGTAATGCGCTACACAGGCAAGGAGAGCCACGTGCCCAAACTCGACAAACTGGGCTCCGCATCGTGGAAAACCATGAAGCAGAAGACCAGAGGAAGGCTCAAACTGATGGCCTTCGACCTGGTGAAACTGTATGCACGAAGAAAGGCGCTCCCGGGGTTCGCCTTTTCGCCCGACACCTTCATGCAGACCGAACTGGAAGCTTCCTTCATATACGAAGATACCGCCGACCAGGTTAAAGCCACTGCCGATGTAAAAAAAGATATGGAATCGCCTCACCCCATGGACAGGCTTATATGCGGCGACGTGGGCTTCGGTAAAACAGAGATAGCCATCCGCGCGGCATTTAAGGCGGTGGCCGACAATAAACAGGTTGCCGTGCTTGCCCCCACCACCATACTCGCCCTGCAGCACTACCACACCTTCAGCGACAGACTCAAAGGGTTCCCCTGCACCATAGATTACCTGAACAGGTTCCGTACCGCATCGCAGAAAAAGGAGATAATGAAAAAACTGGCAGAGCGGAAAATCGACATCAT
>JABEUT010000019.1 GCA_013044305.1 Bacteroidia bacterium | reverse complement strand
GAATGAAAACGCAAAAACAACAAAATAAAAGGACCATGCCGCTTCCCGTCAAAGGAAGCTATTTCCCTACCGATATAGCCATTGCATTGGGCATAGGGTTAATTACTTTTATCTGTTTCAGCCCAATATTAAGCAACCATTTTCTCTTTTGGGACGATAACCAGTATATACGCAACAACATATACCTGCGCCGCCTGTCGTGGGAAAACATTAAATACCTTTTCTCCCATCAGTTTGCGGCCAACTGGCAACCCCTTACCATGCTCTCATACTCCCTGAACTATTACTTTTCGGGATATTCACCGGGAGGTTATTTTGCAACCAATTTGCTCTTGCATGTAGCCAATACGATTCTCGTGTTCTTTCTAAGCAGGAATATCCTGCAATTGGTTTGGAAGGGAGAACAGCATAATGTGGAATTCAAAAACGGGGCGTTTATTTTACCCGCGCTCGTTTCTCTCTGGTTTGGTATTCATCCCATGCACGTGGAATCGGTCGGCTGGCTCTTTGAAAGGAAAGACGTGTTATACGCATTTTTCTATCTTGCCGGCCTGCTTGTTTATGCGCGTGGTATGCAACGCAGCCATAGAAAACGCAATTTGCTTTTTACCTTCCTGTTATTTGTCCTCTCATGCTTGTCAAAACCAATGGCGGTGGTTTTCCCTGCTTCCCTTGTGCTGGTTGATTACCTGGGCGGACGGTTAAAAGTTCAGGGTGAACGGCGCAAGGCGCTTATAGAAAAGATTCCCTTTTTCCTCTTATCCGTTATCATGGGAATTCTTACCCTGCATACGCAAAAGGAGGAGCATGCCTTCGTGTATTCCTTTTCATTTTTCAGCAGGTTTTTAATTGCTTCATATACCTTCCTCCAATACATTGTAAAACTGGCTGTACCCATCAACCTGTCCGGCTTTTATCCATACCCTGTGAACCCCGGCGAGGCCTTGCCCGGCTATTTTTATGTTGAACCATTATTATTGCTGCTTTTTATCGGAACGCCTCTCTATATTGCATTCAGGAAGGATAAAAAATTATTTAGTTTATTGGTTTTCGGGCTTGGTTTTTATTTTGTGAATATTGTTCTCGTTCTGCAATTCCTTTCGGTAGGTTCCGCAATTATTTCCGACAGGTATTCGTACATCGCCTACTTCGGATTATTCTTCATACTCGCATATTTTACAATCGAATTGTTCCGGCGAAGCAATATCACATTGAGAAACATTATACTTATTGCAGTCATTGCCCTTACAGGGTTCTGGGCTTATCTCGGCAACCGGCGCACACTTGTGTGGCATGATACCGGTACCATGCTTAGCGATGTAATAAGGCAGTACCCCAAACGGGTGCCGCAGGCATATAAGTACCTCGGCATTTATTACGGCGAAACAGGAATGAACCGTGAGGCTCTGGATTGCTACCGTACGCTGATTGACTCCATGCACATGGGCGATGCTGCGGCATACTGCAATATGGGTAGCGTGTATATGTCAGTGCATAATCTGCGCGAGGCGGTTAAATATTTAAACGCTTCGCTTCGGCTCGACAGCAACCAGTTCATGAGCTACCGCAACCTGGGCATTATTTGTGCCGATACGGGTAACTATTACGCCGCCCTGAATTATTATGCAAAGGCAAACCATATTTACCCATACGACGAGGGACTGTACAACAACATCAGTTATGCCCATGCCGCTACAAAACAATTCGACTCCGCCATACATGATTATAACATCCTTATTGGCATGGACCCTGACAATGCACTCTATTGGTTCAACCGCGGGGTGGCTTATTACCAGACAGGAAACAAAGACGCTGCTGTGGCCGATTTTATGAAAACCCTGAACCTTCCTGAATTGAAGCAAAACGCGCCCTGGCAGCTTCGTTCAAATGCCGCCTACAACCTGTCGGTCATCTTCCGCGAGAGGGGCGATCTGAAACAGTCTTCCTATTATGAGGCCGAAGCAAAGAGGCTGAAACACCGGTAAGAATTGCCGTTCAGAGGCAAGAATAGCAGATAACCTGTTAGCCGTTACCGTTGCCGGGTAAGCGTAACATTAGTGCGGTTCGTAGCGTATCAACAAAAAAACTGCCCGTCATAAGGAAGCATTACACGCAATAAATAAAACAGAGTTTGCGTTTTAAAGTTTAGAGAGGTACTGAATTTCCAAACCTTTAAACCCTATCCTTATGAGTGCTCATCTGGTCAGTGGAGGCTGGTACGATGTTACCGCAGCCTGCCGTAACGAAATCGTTTTTGAAGGAAGAAACAAGGAATACGGAGCGTACAGCCTCCGTGTAAATTATTCAAGAGCCCTGCTAATGGCTATGCTCGCCACCACTTCTGTTGCAGTGCTTTGCGGTACGGCTCCCGTGTTAATGCGCAAGCTGTGGGCGGGTGCCGCACCGGCTGCGGCAGCACATTATGTATCGTCGCACCTGCTTGTTTACAAAGAAAAAATTAAAACACCCGTTTGCCCGCCTCCCCCTAAGCCGCCTGTATCGGAAGCAAAAACGATAAAGAATCCTCCGCCTGTAATTGCCAAAACGGTTGCGGCCGACAGCGTTCCGGCCGTTGTTAGTAAGATGGTGATAGGCGGGGTAACCGGTAAGGGAGGTCCCGATACTGCCCTGATCGGTAAAACAGGCGGAATAGGCATCGTTCCGGTAATACCCGACAACACTCCTCCGGCGCCCATACCGACCATAGTAGAGAAAATGCCGAAGTTCAAAGGCGACCTTCAGAAGTATTTCAGCGACAATATCGTTTACCCCGATTACGAAAAGAGCGTGCATTTGGGAGGAACGGTGTATGTGAGCTTTGTGGTGGAAAACGATGGCACCATAAGCGGCGTGCAGCTTTTGCACGGTGTTGCCGGCGCCCCCGATCTGGCAGGCGAGGCGTTGCGTGTGGTATCAGCCATGCCGGCATGGCTGCCGGGCGAACAAAGCGGTCATAAGGTAAAGGTACGGTTAAACCTGCCCGTAAAATTCAGTGTGCAGTAAGGTGGTTTCAATGCCTTGCGCCTATTTCAGTTTTATAACCAAGGCAAGCGAAGGCACCATGTTAAAGCCGTTCAGGGTGGAAACAGGGCTGAAGGCCGGGGCAAAATGTGCGCTTATGTCGTCGCTCATATTAAAGTTAAAGAACTGTGCATCCACCTCGGCGTCCACAAGCTGGAGCACATACACGGCCAGGGCGCCTACCACCGACAGGTCGCGGTTATAATGCCACTGGTCGCGCAGGGTGGTAAGCTGTACGGTGGTATATTGCTGGTACTGGTCAATGCCTCCGTTGGTGCGTATCACCAGCGCATTTTGCATGGCCACGTACTGCAGGTTGTTGGTGTAAATAAAATAGCCCATGGCTCCGAGTCCGGCATAGATGATGGGTATCTTCCAGTATTTACGGTTGTAAGCCTGCCCAAGCCCCGGCAGAAGCGCAGAGTAAAGAAGAGCCTTTTTGGCGGAATGCGCCTTGTTCTTTGCGGAAGGGATTGAATCGCCTGTAACTGCCGCCTTATCTGTTACGGCGTTTACGTTTGTAAGGTGCGGCGCGGCGGTGTCGCTTTTCTCTTTAAGAGAATCTGCTTTTTGGGCTATGGCGGCGGAGCAGGCCAGCAGAATTATAGCAGCGGGCAGAACGCAGGTAAGGGGTAGCCGCTTTATAATGCAGGCGCTCATAAGGTGTTACAGGCTGCGCAGGTTGATGCGTTCTATTATGGTCTGCAGCTGATCGTCGGAGTAAAATGATATTACCAGCTTCCCTTTGCCGTTGCCTGTTCTTGAGAGTTTCACACCGGAGCCGAGGTGCTCGGCAATTTCTTTTTCAAGGTTAGAGTCGGCCTGCGATGTGGCGGAGCCGCCTGTTTTCTTGCGGGAGCTTTTTTTGTTCTGCTTTGCAATCTTTTCCGTTTCGCGAACGCTGATTGACTCGTCGAGTATTTTATCGAACATGGTTAACTGAACCGCAGGATTGTCAATTCCGAGAAGCGCTTTGGCATGGCCCATGGTAAGTTTTTTTTCACGCAGGGCAAGCTGTATAACGGGAGGCAGTTTGAGCAGGCGCAGGTAGTTGGATATGGTTGCGCGGTCGAGGGCAACCCTTTCCGACAGGTTTTCCTGGGTAAGTCCGCATTCCTCAATGAGCCTGCTGTAGCCCATGGCCACTTCTATCGGGTCGAGGTCGGAGCGGTGGGTGTTTTCTATCAGCGCCATTTCGAGCATGCTTTGGTCGTTGGCCACGCGCACATAGGCGGGCGCTTCTGTGAGTCCTGCCATCTGCATGGCTTTGAGCCTTCTTTCGCCGGAGATAAGCTGGTATTCGTCGGGGCTTACCTTACGCACTGTAATGGGCTGTATAAGCCCGTGCTGCCTGATGGATTCCGCAAGGGATTGCAGCGCCTCGGCATTGAACAGGCTGCGCGGCTGAAAGGGATTGACTGCAATTCGGTTGAGCATGATATGGTATATGCCGCCCGCATTGGGAACAGGCCGCGAAATGGCTGCGCCTGTATTTTCGTTGCTCTCGAGCAGTGCGCTCAAGCCTCTGCCCAGCGCCCTTTTTTTTGTATTAGTCATGCCGATTCAATTGGTTCTGTTTTTAATATCTTCTCTGTTTACTGTGCAAAGATAAATTATTTACCATCCTTTGCCCTGTGTGCGGTAAGGTAATCCCCGCAAGGAATACTTTCGCGTAATTTCCATTTGTGCGGATGTCTTCAGTTTTCCTCCGTATTGATTACTTTTTCACTCTGTTTAAGCCGTGTCATTTTGTTCTTTTGCAATATTTCGCGTGCCAGGTGCAGGTAGTTCACCGATCCTTTTGATGCGGCGTCGTGCATGATTACGGTTTTTCCGAAACTGGGCGCTTCGGACAGTTTTATGTTGCGGTGCACTATGGTTTCGAACACGATGTTCTGGAAATGTGTTTTTACTTCATCCACCACCTGGTTGCACAGGTTCAGCCTGCTATCGTACATGGTAAGGAGTATGCCTTCCATTTCAAGGTCGGTATTGAGCCTTTCCTGCACTATTTTTACCGTTTGCAGGAGCTTGCCGAGCCCTTCGAGGGCAAAGTATTCGCATTGTATGGGTATCAGCACCGAATCGGCGGCGGTGAGTGCGTTTATGGTAATAAGCCCCAGCGAAGGCGAGCAGTCCAGGATGATAAAGTCGTAATCGTTCCGGATTTTTGCCAGGGCGGCTTTGAGCATCTTTTCGCGGTTGGGCAGGTTTATCATTTCTATTTCGGCGCCTACCAGGTCTATATGGGCGGGCAGCAGCCACAGGTTTGGCGTATCGGTGGCGAGTATGGTGTCGCGCGGCTCCACGCTGTCTATGATGCATTCATACACGCTTGTTTTTATTGTTTTGGGATCGTGCCCCACGCCCGATGTGGCATTGGCCTGCGGGTCGGCGTCAACGAGCAGTGTTTTGTATTCGAGCACCGCAAGGGCGGCGGCGAGAT
>JABEUT010000157.1 GCA_013044305.1 Bacteroidia bacterium | reverse complement strand
TTCAAAAAATCAAATCACAAAATTAAACATTAGAAGGGAATTGAAAAATCCGTAGAATATGGTTCCGCCCTGTGTTTCTAAGACCGATTCAGTCAGGAAATTAATTAGCATAATGAGTATGAAAAGCACATATACGAATCTCTTTTGTTGTATTCCTACATATAATGGCAGAACCAGGCAGGAGAGCAGGCATAGCAATCCGGTAATTCCTAAGGCTGCGGTAACCTGCAAGTATTCATTATGGGCATTGAGCCTTTCCTTCATAATGCCCGTATAGTTATTTTTTGAGTATTGCGCCACCAGGGCATCCTTAACATCGCCCGTGCCAACGCCGAAAACAGGATTGTTTTTTATTACCTGCCAGGCAGATTGCCACACCAGAATCCTCGCCTGTGAAGATTCAATAGATTTGTTGTCCACAGGCTCATTGTGTTCCAGCAGCTTGCTTACGGACTGGAATCTTGATGGTCCGGGATTAAGAATATAATGCGAAGTGAACAAGGTAAGGAATACGCTTGCCACAACAATGGCAATACCGGTTTTCCATGACCGTTTATGCAGTATATACCTTACAAGCAGTATCGTAAGGATAATAAATGAGGTGAGGAGGCCGGTTTTAGACTGGAGCAGAATTAAGATGAATAACAGGAAAAAAAAGGACGAAATCAGATAAAGCTTTTCCGGCTTTCTTAAATCAGGCGGATGATGTACGATAAGGTTAAATATAAATAGAAGTGCAAGATCAATGTACATTGAAAAGTAGGTGGGGTGCAAAAAGAGTGAGAAATCTTTGTACTGCATTACAATTTTATTTTGCGTAAAGTAAAGCCATGCCGCATGGGTGAGGCAAATTAGGCCGTTAAGTACAAGACCGGAGATGAATATTTCGGAGAAAACTCTTTGTTCTCTCTTATCCATTACGTTCTCCGATACAAGCGTAAGAGGAAAAATGAAAAGGCTTAGTTTTATCTCAAGGTCAAACCAGCCGAAGGATGTATTGTAGGAGTAAATCATTCCAATAAGGTGCAAAAGGTAAAACGAACTGAATAACCAAGCCGTTTTGCTGTTCTTTATTGCTGTAAATTTTTCCTTCAGCCGGCCTTCAAGTAGCCATGTTATCAGGAATACTGCAATTACGGCCGGTGCGGCATAGATATAACACCCTAATGCAAATGCTATCAGGTAAACCGATAATGCTTTTAGTCTGTGTATTTGGCTATACATGGTTAGGATGAGCCGGTAAGCAGGTTATAAAAATTTTGTGCGATGGTGTCTCTGTTGAAATTCGCTCTAACGAACTCCCTGCCGCTAGTGCCAAATGTCGCCTCTTCCCTGTTGTTAAACAACTGTATAGCTTTTCCTGCAAGGTCGTTTCCGTTGTCCGGAATAAACGAAAGTCCCGCCTTGCCGTCTCTTATAAACAGTTCTTCTGCTTCCCCTTCCAGGCCAAGGAGCAGGGGCTTGCACATGGCCATCGATTCAAAAATCTTGGAGGGTATGATACCCTTAAAAATATCAAGCCTGCGCAAAGGCACAACCGATGCATCCACCGCCTTCCAGACATCCGGCATGCTTGTTTTGGGTACGGGATCAAAAAAGAACACATTCTTTAAGCCCATGCCCTCCTTTAATTTAAGCAGGCGCTCTTTTTCAGGGCCAACTCCCAACAGTATCCACTTCATTTCCGTTTTATCCGATGTAGCTTTAGCTGCATTAAGTATCACATCGAGCCCCTGTGCGTAACCAATAATGCCTGCATATAATATTAGAAAGTCGGCGTCGGTAAAATGGTTTTCTTTTCTCCAGTGGCTTTCTGTCTTCCCGGAATCGTAAAAAGCGAGGTCAACACCGTTTGCCAGCCAGTAAACCGTTTTGCCGGGAAAGCGCTTCTTAATGTTATTGACAATTCCCTGGGACTGACCGGTGATAAGAAATGACTTCCTGTAAAGGTGTTCTTCGAGCCGAGTGGCGATGCCGAGCAGGGTAGGGTTTGTAATTATGCCAAGCTTTTCAGCGCTTTCGGGCCAAAGATCGGCCACATTGAAAATAAGTTTTGCCCGTTTAGCCTTTTTTAAAAAGAGCGCTGAAATACCCAAAAACAGAGGAGGCGATTCGCAAAAAATATAGTCGGCTTTGTGCAGCCTGAAAAGGCCTGTGAACATGGAGGTGAACACAAAAGAGAAATAATTAAGAAGGCGGGAAATAATCCCCCTGCTCTTACCGGCATATATCCATGCCCGATGTACGGTGAGCCCGCCGATAATCTCCTTCACATACCTTTTGCCCTTATAGGCTGCATGTACCTGCATTTCCGGATAATTGGGCATGGCCGTAAGCACCTCTATTTCCACGCCCATTTTATTTAACCGGACTGCTATTTCGTAAAGCCTGTTCTGGGGTGCGCCTATCTCCGGCGGAAAATATTGTGTAAGGATTATAAGCCTCATGGCGCCATTTTATTATATATATCCTCCATTTGCATTACACAATCATTCCACTCATAGAGTTTCTCAACCCGCTGCCTGCCATTCACGCCCATTTCATTCCTCAAATTGCTGTCCGTAAGCAGTTTCTCAACTGCCCCGGCAATTTTTTCGCTATCCTCCGGAGGAACCAATATACCTGTTTTGTTGTTCTCCACAACCTCTGCCAACCCGCCCACATTACTTACAACCACTGGTTTCCCGCAGGCGGAGGCTTCAATAACGGCAACGCCGAAACTTTCGCTGTCGCTGACAGACGGGAACACCTCTACGGTAAATAAGTTATGATAAGCCGGTATTTGTTCCGGATCTACAAAGCCGGTGAAGTGTACATCTTGTTCAATATTCAATTCAGCGGCCAGGGCCTTCAATTCGTTCAGGAGGCTACCCTTACCCACAATCATCAGCTTGAGCGGCATTTGCGGGTTGCGTTTTTTAAGGAGACCGAATGCCCTGATAAGATATTCGATTCCATACTTCTTTTCCAGTGCTTTTATGGTTCCAATTACAATGTCGCCCTGTTTATAAAAAGGCGGGGGGTCCTTAGGTTTGAATATATCAGTATCCACGCCGAAAGGGGTTATTATTATCTCCTTATCGGTATATCCCGATGTTTCCTTGGCCATTATTTTACTTGTGGATAAGATTTTATCCGCTTTTTTCAGATTGTACCTAAGTAATCTTCGGAACAGAAAACCTTTTTTTGGGAAATCGAATACATCGCTGCCCCATACAGAGATGATAAAAGGATGAAAGCCCGCTAAAGCCCCAAGCAGACCGTAGCTGGTTGCATAATGGGCATGAAGAATGTCGGGGTTGAACTGCCTAATCGCTTTTTTTAGTCCTGATAAAGCACTTATATACTTAAGTTTACCAATGTCGCTGCCTTCGGAAGCATTAAAATTAGTAGCTTCGGACAAATACAGAATGCTCGGATTTTGATTTAACCAGTCCTCTTTTTTCTTGTTCAGGCTAAATATCCCGACAAGGTAACCGTCGCCCGCAAGCGATAAAGCCCATTTTCTGGTATGTACTGAATTGACATCGGATAACAACAGGATTCTACGCTGCCTTTCAACCATCAACTCCGGCTATTTAGCCACATTTACTGCCCTTGTTTCGCGTATTACAGTAACTTTAACCTGACCGGGATAAGTCATTTCATTCTGTATTTTCTGGGCTATTTCAAATGAAAGCACTTCCGCTTCCTTATCATTGATTTTGTCGCTGCCTACAATTACCCTCAACTCACGTCCGGCCTGAATTGCATAGGTTTTTTCTACTCCTTTATAAGACAGGGCAAGCGCCTCAAGGTCTCGCAGCCGTTTAATATACTGTTCTGCCATTTCGCGGCGGGCTCCCGGGCGTGCCCCTGATATGGCGTCGCAAACCTGTACAATGGGCGAAATAAGGTTGTTCATTTCAATTTCGTCGTGGTGTGCGCCAATGGCATTGCATATTTCCGGACGTTCCTTATATTTTTCAGCCAGTTTCATACCGAGTAAGGCATGAGGCAATTCCGGTTCATTATCCGGAACCTTGCCGATGTCGTGCAGGAGTCCGGCCCGTTTTGCAAGTTTCGGATTTATTCCAAGTTCAGATGCCATGGTGGCTGCCAGATTGGCAACTTCGCGGGAGTGCTGCAACAGGTTTTGGCCGTAGGAGGAACGGTATTTCATTTTTCCTACCAGGCGGATAAGATCAGGATGGATGTTGTTCAGACCGAGTTCAATTACTGTTCGCTTGCCTACTTCGGCAATCTCTTCCTCTATTTGCCTGCGACATTTCTCTACCACTTCCTCTATGCGTGCAGGGTGAATGCGCCCGTCGGTAACCAGTTGCTGTAATGCGATCCGGGCTATTTCGCGTCTGACGGGGTCATAGCAGGAAATAACAATGGCTTCGGGGGTGTCGTCCACAATAACCTCAACACCTGTGGCAGCCTCCAATGCCCGTATATTACGGCCTTCACGCCCTATAATCCGGCCTTTCATCTCATCGTTTTCAATATTAAAGACCGTAATGGCATTTTCCACAGCCTTTTCCACGGCAACGCGCTGAATGCTTTGGATGACCACTTTTTTTGCTTCGTTATGGGCAGTAAGCTTTGCTTCGTCTATAATTTCTTTAATCATCAGAGCGGCTTGTTTTCGGGCGTCGTCTTTAAGCGACTCAACAAGCTGTGTTTTGGCTTCTTGTGCCGAAACCTGCGAAATTGTTTCAAGCATCAGCACCTGCCTGTCATGAAGGCTTGCAAGTTCTTCACTTTTCTTGTTCATTAACTTTACCTGCTCATTCAGGCTGTTCTTCAGGTTGTCCAGTTCCTTCTCTTTTCGTTGTGCCTGTTCTATCTTTTGAGAGGCAGCTTGTTCTTTCTGCCGGATTCTACCTTCTGTAGTGTTTATTTGCCTGTTCTTTTCAGTTACGTATTGCTCATGTTCTGCCTTAAGTTGCAAGAATTTTTCCTTGGCTTCAAGCATTTTCTTTTCTTTGAGCGTGTTGGCCTGTGATTCTGCGTCGGCAATTATTTTTTTGCTTTTTTTCTGAACACTCTTCCGTATCAGAGTATTTGTAATGAGTATCCCTATGCCGATGCCTGCCAATGCGGCTACGGCAATCATCAGGATTAATTCAGGGCTTAAATTGAAGTTCATGGTTTTTTGGTTTGTTGCAGGTAGGTAACCTGTTTTAACAAACTTCTTAAGCAGATGAGCCGGCTTTCAGCAGGCCAGGATACTTCAGGATATTTTCAGGGCGGCTTCTATGATCTTTACCTTTTCGGTAACCATATCAAGGTTTTTCCGCTCTTTATCCTCTCTTTCCTGTTGCAGGAAGGCCAACTGCAGTGCGCACATTGCAAGTAAGTCACGCGGATCCTTTATAGCATAAGAACTTTTGTAGGTATTTATCTGCTCGTTAATGGCTATTTCCGCTTTTTTCATTGCGGCTTGCTGCCCGGGCATTACATTTACCGGATATTCCCTGCCGGATATGGTTACTTTAATTGTTGTTCGCTCCACGGTTATGTTGTTTCATTCTCCTTTGTCAACAATGTGATGCATCGTTCTACTTCACTTAAGAGTTCGTCTATTTTGTTACTTATTTCCTGTTGGTTTTGAATTTTAGTTTTATTGTTGGCTGAAAGTGCCCTTGTGCTTTCCTCGTTAAATCGGGCGAGTTGATCTTGTAGATTTGCAACTTTGCCTGTAAGGATTTGGTTTTCAGCTTTTAGATTTGTTATGTTTTCCTCTTGTTCTTTGTGCAAAGATAGAAAATATTCTATTCCCCTGTGAATGTTTTCCAAACGCGTTTCAAGGTCTTTCATAGAATTTTCTTATGATGGTAGCAAAATTAGCAAAAAAACGTTTCTATATAGAAGCGACCATTGATTTGCATCACTTAAACATAGTGATGATGCAGATATTTAGGGGTTTGTGTATATTTCTGAACGATGAAGTATAATTGGATCCTTAATATTTAAAGTAAATGTTTAATTGTATGCACATTAACGATTGATATTTAATGATAGAGATGATTGATATTAGCTTTTTTTTGAGATTGATTACCC
>JABEUT010000156.1 GCA_013044305.1 Bacteroidia bacterium | reverse complement strand
CGAAGGCAGGTTACGCTCTCTTTTTACCGCTCACCCAATTTTGCCGCATATTTTGCTATCACACACATTTTCAATATCATGCCATTTTTCTTGCCGCCACCCCCCACACCCTAAAACGGCAAGAAGCGGCAAAAAGCGGCAAGAAACGGCCATATTATACCCCTCACAGTGGGCATGGAGCAATGATTACACACCGTACCCCTGTTTCGTGTGTAACAATGTGCAACGGGGTACAAGGAGTGGGAAAAAATATGCGTTCACTGTGCAAAAGTGTGCAGTAAACTTATCTGATATGAAGAAAATAATTACAAACCAGAATGCTCATTACCAAATACCAACTACCAAATACCAATTAAAAATATGCCGTTCACTGTGCAAAAGTGTGCAATGGTATCCCATATAGGGGTTCGTGGAGAAATCCCCCTTTCGGGGGGTGGGGGGCTAATTTCGGGAAAGCCGTCAGGTTTTGCCAAATTCCAAACTTTGCGATATTTGTGCAACCATTACTGATCTGAATCATGAAAAAAGCATACATATTCCCCGGACAGGGATCGCAGTTTTCCGGCATGGGTAAAGACCTGTACGAAAGTTCGCCTGCCTCCAGACAGCTGTTTGACAAAAGCAACGACATCCTCGGCTTTGCCATTACCGACATCATGTTCGGCGGAACCGAGGAGGAACTGAAACAGACCCGTGTAACCCAGCCCGCCATATTCATACATTCAGTTGCCCTTGCCGCAACCCTGGGTGATAAGTTCGCACCCGACATGGCCGCAGGCCATTCGCTCGGTGAATTTTCGGCGCTTACCGCCGCCGGCGCATTAAACTTTGAAGACGCAGTTACGCTTGTCTATAAACGCGCCATGGCAATGCAGAAAGCCTGCGAAGCCGCACCTTCCACCATGGCTGCGGTACTCGGGCTGGAAGATGCCAAAGTAGAAGAAATATGCGCCTCGGTAAAAGACGATGTAGTGGTGCCTGCAAACTACAACTGCCCAGGCCAACTTGTAATATCCGGCACGGCCAGCGGAGTAACTAAAGCATGCGAATTGCTTAAAGCCGCCGGCGCCAGGCGCGCCATTCTTTTGCCTGTAGGCGGAGCCTTCCACTCCCCGCTCATGGAACCCGCAAGGGCAGAACTGGCAAAAGCAATTGAAGCCACTCCTTTCAGAAAACCGAACTGCCCCGTTTACCAGAATGTGAATGCCCTGCCCGAAACCGACCCCGAAAATATAAGGAAGAACCTGATTGCACAGCTCACCGCCCCCGTACGGTGGACGCAAACCATACAAAATATGTGCGCCGGCGGCGCCACCCATTTTTATGAAACCGGACCCGGTAAAGTGCTTCAGGGACTTGTAAAAAAAATCAGCCCGGGCGCCGAGGCAACCAGCGCCTGATCAATAAACAGCCCACTGAAGCCAGACACAATGAAACGCAAAAGCAGCATACTTATTATCTTATTTTTTGTGCTCTGCTGCCCGTCTGCATGGCTTCATGCCCAGATACTCGATGCGGTTGGAATAGCCGGGGGCATCACCTATGGCGAACATCAATGGAACCCGGACGAATTCAACACACAGGAACGCTACCTTCTCGGCTTTAACGGCGCCGGCCTGGTTGAGTTTTTCCACAACCCTGTGTTCCGCTGGAGGGTGGAAATAGAATACAACCAGATGGGATCCAAAGAACTCGTTTATCAGTATTACACCAACCGCACCACCTATATTACCCTTAACAATTACCTTAAGATTCAGTTCCCCGACGACCAGATGCCGGTAACACCCTACCTGCTTATTGGCCCGCGGATTGAATACCTGCTTATAAACAGCCCCCAGCATAACGGACAGATCATTGGCGCTTTTCCGAAAATTTTCTTTACTGCTGCAGCAGGCCTGGGTTTTGAGTTTAAAAATAAAACGGTAATACGCCCCTTCACCGAATTTTTCTTCAACCACGATGTGCTGCCGTCCTACCGCGGAACCTATTACAATACACATGCACCCGTACCCTACAACGAACCCCAGACAATATACTATCAGGGCTTTGAATGGAGGATAGGCGCGCGTTATCTTTTTATTTATAAGCTTAAAGGAAAGTATTGTCCGAAGGTTGAGAACCCTGCCAATAACTAACTCCTGCCTGATATTCGGCAGCCTGCCGGAATTCAGCGAACAGCATTATGGGGCGCCCTGCCTGCCGCTATCGCCATCATCACCTTTTCCGTGGCGCCCTGCGAGCTTAATATATACTCTCTTGCGGCCTTTCCGCTCCGTTCCAGGTACACTTTATCGGTAAGCAATGATGACAGCACGCGGAACATTTCATCGGCTCCGGAAACGGCAAAGCCGCCACCCCTGACAATGAGTTCGCCTGCTTCAATGAACCTTCTGTGGTTTGGTCCGAAGAGTACGGGAATGCCGAATACAGCCGCTTCGGGCAGGTTGTGTATGCCTTTGCCAAAGCCGCCGCCCACATAAGCAACATTGCCGTAACGGTAGAGCGATGAAAGCAATCCCACTGCATCGACTATCATAATGGCAGATGAAAACGAATCTGCCTCGTCCGCCTGCGAGTATCTTATTGCGCCCGGAAATGCCGACAGCAATCCGTTGATGCGGTCTTCGCCGATTTCATGAGGTACGATAAGCAGCCTGATTTTTTCCTCCCGCGCGGTGAGTTGGCTGAATACGGCGGCAATCATCTTTTCATCCGCCTCCCAGGTGCTGCCGCAAATCCACAGCCTGCCATCGCCTTTAAATTTTTCTACTTTGGGATCGGCCTGCGCCGCTGCGGCAATAGCTGCCACCCTATCAAACCGCGTATCGCCTGCCACCTCTGTACAGGTTATTCCCGCACCATTTAGGAGGTGTTCGGAATGGGTGTCCTGAACAAATATTTTACTATATCCGTGCAGTTGCTTTCTGAACCAGGAGGCATAACTTTTGAAAAAATAGCTGTTGCTCCGGAATACCGCAGAGATAAGATATACAGGAACCTTTTTCTCCTGCAAGGTATGCAGATAGTTGAACCAAAACTCATACTTGATGAACAGGGCAATTTCCGGGTGTACCGTTTCCACAAACCTTCTTGCGTTGGCGGGGGTATCAAGCGGGAGGTAGAATACAAAATCGGCGCCCGTGTAATCCTTTCTTACCTCGTACCCCGAAGGAGAGAAAAAGGTAATCAAGATCTTATATCCCGGCTTGTTCTTCCTGAAGGCTTCTATCACAGGCCTGCCTTGTTCAAATTCTCCGAGTGAGGCGCAGTGAAACCAGGCCACGGGCTCCTTTACACCGCCAAAGGTTTTTTCAAGAGCCGCAAAAATACCTTTCCTGCCCCGTTTCCATCTCCGTGCCTTCCCGTTAAAAAGACAGGCTGTAAGAATTGCCACACCGTAAACCCGCACAGCCAGATTATAGCAATACTTCATAGCGGCAGGGTTAATTTTCCTTTCCAGGTTTTATACTCCCGGAAAAGGGTTTCCGTATCGGGCTCGTGCCGGAAGATGCCGTAAACGGCCGAGCCGCTGCCTGTAAGCGAGGCGTACGCCGCCCCATTCGCATATAGCTTTTCCCTGATTGCGCCTATCGCCGGATATTTCTTTATAACAGGTTCTTCAAAGTCATTTATTAAATTGTTCTTCCAGCTCCCTACATTTCCATTCAGGACTATATCTTTCAAAGGCGCACTGTTCTTGCCGGGTTTCACCAGGCTGTATGCCTCGGCAGTGCTTATGGCTAGTCGCGGATAAACCACCGCTATATGCCAGTCGCTTAAGTCTAAATTGATTGGCTCCAGCACATCACCCCTACCCTCTGCAATAGCCGGTTTATTATCTATGAAGAATGCGCAATCGCTTCCTACCTTCGAAACATGTTCCTTCATTTTTCCGTGGGTCAGGCCGAGTTTGAATAAGGCGTTCAGCATTTTTATAAAATGTGCGGCATCAGACGATCCGCCTCCCAGCCCTGCCCCAACGGGTATAGCCTTATGCAGCCATACCTGTACGGAAGGCAGGTTATATTCTTTTTGGAGAAGGCGGTATAGTTTTACACACAGGTTGTCTGCGCCGCTTATGTCTGCAAGAGGGATGCCGCTTACGTTCAGGCTTATGCCGCCCGTGCCCTTGTTCTCCATGGCTTCAAGTGCATCGCACCAGCCGATTGGGTAAAAAACGGTTTCTATATTGTGGTAACCGTCGGCCCTTTTCTCAAGAACCCTTAATCCGAGGTTGATTTTGGAGTTCGCGAATACGATCATGCTTCACTTTTCTTTTTCTCCTGCAGGAGCATCTTCATTATTTTTTTTGCCAGCACCGGTCCTTCGTAAATGAAGCCCGTATATAACTCCACCAGGGTGGCGCCCGCTTTGAATTTCTCCATGGCGTCGGCCGCGCCGTGTATTCCGCCTGATGCTATGATGGGGAAGGCGCCTTTTGACCTTTCATACAGGTATCTTACCACTTCGGTAGAACGCTGCGCCAGCGGCTTTCCGCTCAAGCCTCCTTCGCCGAATGAATTTACGTTTCCGGTTTTTAGTCCGCTTCTGGATATGGTGGTATTGGTTGCCACCACCGCATCTATCCTGCATACACTAACAAGTTCAATCACATCATTGAGCTGTTCATCGGACAATTCAGGGGCAATTTTCAGGAAGATGGGTTTACGCGAGGCATAGCTGTCGTTTATTTGCTGCAGGCGGTTCAATATAGCCTTCAGCGGTTCTTTTTCCTGCAGGCTGCGCAGGCCGGGGGTGTTCGGAGAGCTTACATTCACCACAAAAAAGTCCACATAATCGAACAACGCCCTGAAGCACTTTTCGTAGTCCTCTCCGGCCAGATTGTTTGGCGTAATCTTGTTCTTGCCAATGTTGCCGCCCACAAGCACCCTGTGTTTTCTGCTCTTCAGCCTCGCCGCTATTTGTTCCGCCCCGTCGTTATTAAATCCCATACGGTTTATGAGGGCTTCGTCGGCCGGAAGTCGGAAAAGACGGGGCTTGTCGTTGCCCGGCTGGGCGAGCGGGGTAACCGTGCCCACCTCCACAAAACCGAAACCGAGCATCTCCATCTCGTCAAAAAAGAGGGCGTTCTTATCGAAGCCTGCGGCCAGCCCCACTGGGTTGGGAAACCTGATGCCGGCCACATTCCGCTCCAGCGCAGGGTTATTTACACAATACAGTTTGCGCAGCAGAAGCCTCCACAAGGGTACCTTACCCGATACCTGGAGCAGCCCTACCGCTATCTTATGGCTCGTTTCAGGGCTCAAAAGGAACAACAGTGGGCGTATGAAAGCTTTATAGAAGTTCATTCAAAAATATCTTCGGGATATTCAACTTTTACCAGAGATAAACCACATGCCGGGACTGATACACCTGCCTGCGACCTGTTTTTGCTTTCAATAATACGACAAAAATCGTCAACCGAACATGTTCCTTTTCCTACGGCAAGCATGGTGCCGGTCATGGAACGTACCATGTTCCGTAAAAACCGGTTAGCGGTGATGGTAAATATAAGCCGGTCGCCTTCTTCCTTCCATGCTGCATGATGAATTACACAGGTGTCGGTCTTGTTCTGGGTGTGCGACTTTTTAAAACTCGAAAACTCCTTATAATGTTTTAGCTTGCCTGCTGCTTTATTCATGGCTTTTATATCGGGCGACCAGGGGATGAAATGGGCAAAACCCTGTAAAAAAGGGTCCTTACGTTCTGTAATCAGGTACGAGTAAGTTCTCGAAAGGGCGTCGAAACGGGCATTGGCATTCGGTTTTACCTGCATTATATCATTCACCGCAATTGAAAAAGGCAAAACGGAATTGAACTTATATAGCCATTTTACTTTATCCGACGGGGGAATTATTACATCTGTGTCGAAGTGGGCGTAAAATTCGCGCGCGTGCACGCCTGCATCGGTTCTGCCGCATCCGGTAAGAGAAACAGGATGTTTTAAAATACGCGACAAAGCGGCATTGCAAACAGCCTGAACTGTATTGCCCGCGTTATGCTGGGTTTGCCAGCCATGGTAACCGGTTCCCACAAATGATATGTTGATAAAAAATCGCAATACACTCCGTAATTTAAAACAGATGATTAGGGGTTGTAAAAATACTAAGTTTAGAAGCGCAGATAAAAATCGCGTGTAAGTTCCTTGTATGACGAGGTGTAGGTGTGGTCCTCATTTTCTATGATAAGCGTGTCCTCGCGGCTGGTACGCCGCGCAAAGCCAAATTCCATCAATATCCGCTTGGCGGGCTTGGTGGGTATGGTTATCACCCTTGTTTTGCGCGCCGGGTACAAGTGGCGCCTTTCGGCTATACGCAGAAGCTCTTCCGATTCGGGTAGAGGCAGTATGGTGGCAAAAGTGCCTTTAGGTTTCAGCAGGGCTGTTACACCGTGGAGCAACCCTTCGAAGGTAAGGGCGGAGGCGTGGCGGGCTTTGGTACGCGATTCGGAGGCGGGCTGCAGGGAATTGCTGAAATAGGGCGGATTGCTGATGATGGCATCATATTTTTTGCCGCACCCCGATGCATACTCCTCCAGCGATGTCCTTATCACGTCTATCCTTTCTTTCCATTTTGAGTTGGCGCAATTGACAAAAGCCTGCCTGTATGCATCTTCATCAATCTCTATAGCATCAATCCGGGCGCCGCATTGCTGGGCAATCATCATGGCAATAAGTCCGGTGCCGGTGCCGATATCCAATACTTGCCCGTGCGCCGGCAGTTTTGCCCAGGCTCCGAGCAATACACCGTCGGTTCCCACCTTCATGGCGCAGCCATGCTGATGCACAACGAATTGCTTGAAAACAAAGGGCTGACTCTCCATGAGAAAGAGGGTAATTTTAGCTCAACATTGTTAGATTAGCATTATGATGTTACTTATACTGAATGGAATAAAAAAAGGTTACTTCTACGCAAATGTGAAATACCAAAGACGGGTAAGCAAAGTAAACAGTTAATGAAACCTCTTTCCAATTCAACTTTTAAGTAGCCTACATGCCTTTATATTTCCTTTACAACACATGTCAATTATAAATCATTACCCGTTGGGGTTGATTTTTGCACCAGCCCCAAAACCCTTACCTTTGATGCGCAAAACCAATCTGCAATTGCCGTGAAACTTCCAAAATGCAATTCCCCTTTGTCCTCCGCAGGAAGAACATCAGCCACAGTAGTATTGGCTTTGCTTATCATAAGTTCGTTTAATTCAAAGGCTCAACCCCTTAAAAACCTCCTTCCATTCGTTAATCCCTTTGTAGGCACCGCCGGCCATGGCCATACTTTTCCGGGGGCATGTTATCCATTTGGCATGATGCAGCTAAGCCCCGATACAAGGCTTACCGGATGGGACGGCTGTTCGGGGTATAACTACTCCGATGATACGATTTATGGCTTTTCGCATACCCACCTTAGCGGCACAGGATGCTCCGATTATGGCGATATTTTGCTTATGCCCACACCCGGACCGGACATAAACAAGAAAGATACTTCATATACCATTGTACCCTATTCATGGTCGTCCACCTTCCTGCATTCCAACGAAAAGGCTGTGCCGGGCTATTACTCTGTTTTGCTGGATAATGGCATTAAAGCCGAACTCACGGTGGGCGAAAGGGCAGGAATGCACCGCTATATTTATCCCAAAGTAGATTCCATGACGGTAGTCCTCGATTTGCAGCACCGCGATGAAGTGCTCGACTCCAAACTAACCCTGGTGAGCGATACCGAAATAACAGGCTACCGGCGCTCAAGAGCCTGGGCGCAGGACCAGTGGGTTTATTTCGACATCAGATTTTCGAAACCCATAAAAGAAACTTTACTTTTCAGCAACAACCAGAACACACCTCAAAGCCGCACCCTTCAATCCAAAAACATCAAGACCGTCTTCCGGTTCGCACACACAAGCGACACCTTGCTGATAAAAGTTGGTATTTCAGCCGTTAGCATACCCAATGCCACCGCCAACCTGAACAGTGAAGCGGCAGGATGGGGTTTTGATGCCCTGCGCCATAAAACAGGTGAGGCTTGGAACGCCTATCTGAATAAAATAGAAGTGGCAGACGCCGGGCAGGAGCGCAGTAAGGATACCGGCAGACTCGTTACATTTTACACGGCCCTGTACCATACCGCAATACACCCAAGCCTTTTTACCGATGCCAACGGCGAATACAGGGGCATGGATAAACAAATACACAAAACCAGAGACTTCTCCATTTATACCGTATTCTCGTTATGGGATACATACAGGGCCCTGCATCCTTTATACACCATCATAGCGCCGGATATGGACAAGCAGTTCATTTTCACTTTCCTGAAACAATATGAACAGGGCGGCCTGCTTCCGGTATGGGAGCTTGCCGCCAACGAAACCAACTGCATGATAGCCTACCATGCCGTTTCGGTAATAGCCGATGCCTTTCAGAAAAGGATTTACGGTTACGATGCAGAGGAGGCGCTGCGCGCCATGTACCGGAGCGCCACCGACAACACCGCCTCAAAAACGGCATTCAACACTATGGGCTACGTACCCGCCGATGTGGCAGGCGAGTCGGTTTCCAAAACACTTGAATACAGCTACGACGACTGGTGCATAGCATTGGCGGCAAAAGAGCTGGGCAGCATGGCGGAATATATGCACTATGCCACACTGGCGCAGAACTATAAGAACGTATTCGACCCCTCAACCGGATTTATGCGGGCAAGAATGAACGGAGCCTTCTGCAGCCCGTTCGACCCGCGTGAAGTGAACAACTATTACACCGAAGCCAATGCGTGGCAATACAGCTTTTACGTTCCGCAGGATGTGAACGGACTCATCCACCTGTCGGGCGGAAAGGAAAAATTAGCTCGGAAGCTGGACTCGCTTTTCAGCATTACCTCGGAAACCACCGGGCGCGATCAGAGCGATATTTCGGGTATGATAGGGCAGTATGCACAGGGCAACGAACCCAGCCACCATATAGCCTACCTCTTCAACTACCTCGGGCAGCCGTGGAAAACAACGGAATATGTTCGTAAAATTGAAAAACTGTACACACCGGAACCAAATGGCCTATGCGGCAATGAAGACTGCGGACAGATGTCGGCCTGGTATGTGATGAGCGCTATGGGCATGTATCAGGTATGCCCCGGCGACGGGCAGCTGATACTTACCTCGCCCCTTTACGATACGGTAAACATACATCTTGAAAATGGAAAAACCTTTTCAATAATAAGCCAGAAGGAAAACCCGGGTGCAAGCTATATCTCTTCCGCCACCCTTAACGGCAGGTATTATCCCAAGTCCTGTTTACCTTACGATTCCCTGATAAAGGGCGGCGAGTTGAAATATGAATTGAGCCTTTCGCCAAAAAACGAATGGGGTAAGGACGGAAACGTACCTTGCGACTCCATTGAACAGCGTTTGTGGATTGTACCCCAACCCTATACCACCAACGGTTCCTATACCTTTCGCGATTCTGTAATGGTGCAGCTTAACGCATACTCCGCAAACGATAATATCTATTATACAACAAACGATTCCGCCCCCGACAGCCGCTCCAATTTATATATACATCCGTTTTATCTCCGCCGGTCGGCCTGTGTGAAAAGTGTTGCCTGCCGCAACGGAATTTGCAGCATGGTGAACACCACTTGCTATACCAAAATTCCATCGGCCGTAAAACTGGAAATTAAATCCATACCCGACCCGCAATACACCGGCGGCGGCCCCGATGCCCTTATTGACAACCGGCGTGGCAGCCCCAACTTCAGGCTTGGCAAATGGCAGGGCTACCAGGGGCAGGACTTTGAAGCAGTGCTTGACTTGGGTAAAGTGAAAGTAGTAAAACAGACAGGAGCAGAGTTCCTGCAAGATGCCGGAAGCTGGATACTCATGCCGCGCTATGTTGATATTTCCCTTTCGAACGATGGAAGAAAATATACCCAGGTGGCTCACATAACCGATACGATAGCCGATACATTAATGAATCCAATAGTTTCCATTTTCAAAAAGGAGTTTAGACCCGAAAAAGCCCGCTACATCAAAGTGTTCGCAAAAAGCTACGGCAAGCTGCCCGTATGGAGCGCGGGAGCGGGAATGGATGCATATATTTTCATTGACCGGATCATCGTACAATAGCCTGATGAGGTGGAAGCAAACTTTAAAATAGAACCTGATATGAAGGGAATGGGTCAGGTTGAAATTAATTTAAAGGATGCATTAGTTTATTTTTCAAATGGAGCCACTACCGAAATAAGCGGTTTGCTATTTTACCTTCCCGTATGTTTGCGGGCATATTGACTGGCCATGCCCGTCAGAATTTTTCGGTAAGACCATAGATAATGGGGTTGCCCTTAACCGTTCGTACATCGAAATCATCCAGGAAGAAATTCCTCTTTCCCTTGTTCCAGATGTATATTTTGAGCACTGCATTCTCTGGCGCAAAATAGATGTCGGATAACTTTATGGTATGAAAAGCCGAAACCCACTTTTTCTTCGTACCAAGCATAACGTAATCGGCAACATGCGAGGCGCGCCAGTCCACCTGTTTGCCGTTCGACTCAATGGTGGAAACAATAAACACATTGTCCATGGAGGCTAAGGGATAAACTTCAACAGAAACGGTGATAAGATTGTTTTTACCCGTAATCATATCGCTTAGTTTGCAGGTAAATGTAGGGCCGAATTCGCGGTTTGAATCCATACGAAAGGAGCGGCCTCCCGAACAATGAACAGAATCGGTTAGCGGTGCAGGGTTCCCATTGTTCCAGTGAGCAGGTGCGGCCTGTTCAAAATTATTGCCGGAGGTGAAGATAAAGGGTGAGGCATAACTGCCCGCCTTCGAAGAGAGGAGATAAAAAGTGCCCCCGTAAAAGTCGTATTGTTTTACCAGATAGGGATAAAACGAGAGCAGCAAAGGTATGCGTTCATCATTGCTTTCGGCCATTGTGGCGAAGGAAAGAAACTGTTGCCGGTGGTCCTGCAGATAATCGCGCAGCGAAACCATATCCATTGATGAATCCACCACAAAAAACGAGGAGCCGAGGTTGTATTTTTTCATATAGTATAGCTCATTCCTTTTCCCGTCCCTGTCCAGTTCCATCAATGTAAGCGCTTTGCTTCCAAGCGCCCGGTGAACCGAATCGGTAAGGAGTGCATTCTGCTCAATGGGGGCGCGGTAAAAAATATCGTAATGCATTCTTTGGTACACGAGCACATAAACATTAAGGGCGCAAATAATGAGCAAGGCCGGAGAAATAATTGCCCAATGCAATTTAGGCAGAAGCCCGAATAGCGCCAAAAGAAGGAACGGGAAACTGAACAGCAACACGGAAGGTTGCAGAATAGGATTTACCAGCCGGGAGTAAAAGAAACCCGCAAGAAAAGGAATGAGGAACCAGATGAGGGCGATATAGAAAAAGCGGCCGGGAGCGGTTCTGGTCCAAATTCTATAGGCAATGCCATAAACAACAATTGCGCCTGCGGCTATTTCGGCAACAGGCGAAAACTGGAAGACATAATCGAGGTATGTAAGCAAAAAATTATTGCGTGGCGCGCCAAGCCAGTCTCCGATACCCTTCATGCTAAGCTGGTAGAAGAATATATGCAGATGGGGAATATAGAGTACAAATATCATAATGCCTGCGGTTATGTATCGCATCAGGTAGCGTTTATTCACAAAAAATATTCCGGTAAAGCCGGCAACCGCCGCAAAGAGGAGGCAGAAGTGATGTGTATAAGCGCAGCATGAAGCCAACAATACATAAAGCGCCCAATGCAAGTCGTAACGCTTTCCGGGCTTAAATACGATATGGGTCCAGTGATAGGCCATTGCCAGGGCGAAGAACAAACCGGGCGCCATAGGCCGCGCAAGCTGGCTCCACATAATAAAGTATTGCAGCGTAGCAATATAAGAGGCTGCAAGCAAGCCGGCGGTATTATTAAACCAGAGCCTGCCTGTAAGGAAAGCATACAAAACCGCTGCAATGCCGAAAATAAGAAACGGCAATTTCACCATGAACTCCGAGAAGCCTGCTATTTTGGTCCAGTAATAGAGCAGCACCTGTATGCCGGCAGGTTCTGTATAAATGGTCATCACTCCCTTATCCATAAGCTCGGTAAAGGAGTGGTAGTGTGTACGGCTTACGGCACTCAACTCGTCGTAGTTAAATGGAAGGGAGTAGGCATGATAAAACCGCAGCACGCCTGCAAGGGCTGTCAGTAAAAGGATGAGTATATAGTACGGTATTTCCTTTTTGTTAATCATAAAACCTGTGTGAAATGAGCCTGTTGCTTAACCTTTTTGTAAAAATAATTACCGGTCTTTTTTCTTTCATCCTCGATAAGTATTGTCATGTCTTTAAAAACAGAATGCCTTCACCTGTTTATCAATTTAGATAATAAAGCAGGTTTAAGTTTTTTGGCGTATTGCGAAACAAGGGCCGGTGTAAAATCGGAGTGTTCATCAATATGCCCCAATACATCATAATCCAGAAAACCACCGATAGCATCTTCCGAGGCTTTGTTTGCCCTGCCGCTATAAATCATTCCGGCGGTCTTTACGCCCGATGCCTTTATTGCGCTGCCCGATAAAAGCGTGTGGTTGATGCTCCCCAGGTAATGCCTTACAACAAGTATTACTTCGGCATCGAGGTATTTAATCAGGTTCAGAATGGTTTCGGTGGAATTAAGCGGTACGAGAAGCCCGCCGGCGCCTTCAATCACCAAAGTATTGACGGCAGAGGGCGGTATAATGTTACTTACTTTTATTTCCATTCCTTCATTTTGTGCTGCCTCATGCGGCGACACCGGCTTTTGTAAACAATAGGCTTCGGGATGGATTACCGACTTTTTGTTGGTGAGCAGTTTGCGCACCGTATCAGAATCGGTGCCTTCGGATGCCCCTGTTTGTATGGGTTTCCAGTAATCGGCTTCCAAAGCCTCGGTAATAATTGCCGATACAAGGGTTTTGCCCACCCCTGTTCCTATACCTGTTACAAATATTCGTTTCAAGCCTGATAAAGTTTTCTGTTTTGAAATTACCTGCCGGTTACACTGGCAATATAATTCTATTTGCGTCTGCTTTGTCCGGTGTAAAATAAATTATTTTCTTCATATCAGATAAGTTTACTGCACACTTTTGCACAGTGAACGCATATTTTTTCCCACTCCTTGTACCCCATTGCACATTGTTACACACGAAACAGGGGTTCGGTGTGTAATCATTGCTCCATGCCCACTGTGAGGGGTATAATATGGCCGTTTCTTGCCGCTTTTTGCCGCTT